>NZ_JBEXCV010000187.1:0-14817 GCF_040605455.1 Embleya sp. NPDC005575
TGGTGTGATCTACCGATGTGGCCGGGGGCCGGCGCCGGGTGCGGCGTGCATGGGGGCTGGGCCTGGCTGCGGCGGCGACGGCCCTGGTATTCGCCGCCGGCGTCGCGATCCTCGCCCCGAGGCAGCCGAGCGCGGCCTCGGCGACACCTTCGAACGAGATCCGCGAGGACCGACCGTGGCCGCCGGCTTCCCGGAACGGCGTGGCGCTCGCCGACCTGCCGGCCCCGGAACGGGAGCGGATCGGGCGATTCAAGAACGACCTGGCCGTAGCGCTGCGGGAGTTCTGGGACGGCCGGGTCGACCGGGTCGACCCGGCCCCCGGCGATGTCGGCACGTTTCGGGTGCGCAAGCGGGAGGCGGCCTTCTTCCTGTTCGTCCAGGCCTATCCGGTGACCGAGGCTCCGCCCGCGTTGTGCCAGGAGTACCGCCCTGGCGAGTGCGCCCTGCCGCTGCCGAAGGTCGTCAGTGGGACCAACCCGGTCGGCTCGGGGAACAAGCCGGTGATCAACATCCTGATCGGGCGCACGCTCGTCGAGCTCACGGTCGAGGCCGACGCCGCCTCACTCTCCTTGGCGGAGCAGCTCTGGTCGGGTCGGCCGATCACGAATTCCGCCGAAGTGCTTCGCCTCCTGAACGAGATCGACGCGATTCCGATCGAGCCGATGCGCGTCGGCCGGACGCCGCCCCCGCTCCCGACCGTGGGTTCGACCGCGGGCCTCGCCCGCTGAGCCCACGGGCTTCTCCCCCACCCAAATTCCCCGCTTTCCCCTGCACCCATCGCGCTCCCCCGTAGGAGCGCCGACGGCGAGGTCGGTCATGCCCGAAACCTTCTACGAACCGGTTGGTCACTCGGCCGCCCGAGCCACGCCCCACACCCCCGCCGCAGCGCCCGGGCCGCGCCGCCGACCACCCGCACCGGTCATCCGCCGCACGGTGATCCTCGCGATGTGCGTCGCGCTGGCCGGGTACACCGGGTTTCGCCCGCCGAGCGCGTGGACGGCGACGCTGCAATCGATCTCCTGGCAGGGCGGCTTCCATCGGCGGTTCGTGGTCGGGACGGTGCTGCATCCGGTCGCCGTGTGGTCGAACTACGCGTACGGGCCGTTCGCGGCGACGTCCTACGCGATCCTGGCCGCGCTGCTCGCGGTCCTGATGGTCGCGGCGGTACGCACCCGGTTGCCGGCCCGGCGGGCCCTGGTGGCCGCATGGCTGGTGCTGCCCACCGGCGGCTACCTCTTCCACGAGGTCGGTTACTTCGAACAGTTGCTGTTCCTGGCCCTGTTCGGCGCGTGGTGGCTGGTGAACCGAGGGTGGTGGGTCGCCGGGGCGCTGGTGATGACGATCTCCGTATGCGTCCACGAGATCGCGCTGCTGACCGTGATTCCACTGTTCACCCTGGTGGTGGTGCGCGCGTTGCCGGTCCGGCGGGCGATCGCGGCGCTGGTCCCCTCGGTGCTGGTCGGCGCCTGCGTACTGCTTGTGTCGCCCGCCTCCGACGACGCGATACCGCACCTGAGCGACCGGCTGCGCGGCGCCGGATTCCCGGCGCGGGCCGACGTGTTGGAGATCTTCGGCCGGACCCAGGCGCAGAGCCTGCGGATGTACGAGCCGCTGCAGGTGTTCTCGTTCCTGGCCCCGCTCGCGCTGTTGCTGGCGGCGGCCCTCGCCCTGACATTCACCTCGGGCGCGGTGGTCGGCGCCCACCGCCTGCTCGCGATCGCGGCGGCCACGGCCCCGCTGGTGGCCGCGTTCGCGGGATGGGACACACACCGGTGGGCCTTCCTGCTGCTCGCCAACACGGCTGTGGTGACGTGGTGGTGGCTGGGACAGCGCACTCCGGACCCGGCCCGGGCGCGGCCTGCGCCGCACTACCGGGTATTGGTGGCGGCGGCCCTGCTGTGCACACACGTACCGCTCGTCTACTTCGACGACTTCGCGCCGCGCGAACTCACCGGAACCGCGATCCGCGCGTTCGTGACCGACGCCACCTCGGGCGATCTACTGCGGGCCCCGACCCGATGACCGGGTCCGGCGGCGGGCCCCGGACCTCCCGCCGGCTGCGGGCACCCGCCCCGACCAGGCCGGCACCGCTCACGCGGCGAGGTATCCGCATGTCCGTGTCCCCCCGTCGCCTCGCGCCGCAGCGCCCCCATGCGGTCGGGTGGTACCGCACCGGCGCCGGGGCTTGGTGTGCACAATCGGAGCGTGTTCGAACTCCTGCCGGGCCTGGGCGTGGTGTTGCCGCGCGGCGCCGGCATGCTGCGCTTCGGGATGAGCGAGCCGAGGGCCCAATGGGCGCTGTCCACGGTGGTGGACGTGCGCGCCTATTGGTCCTGTGCCGGGACTCGCGTGGTCGACGACGGCCACCGGGAGTTCTGGAGCTTCGGCGGCCGGTTGGGCGCCCTGCGCATCGACGTGACCGGCTCCGAGCACGGGTGCCGCACGATCGTCTTCGAACGGGAGCCCGGCACCGAGACGGACCCGGTCGTCTGGCGGGACATCGACGTGTTCGGGTATCCCGCCGCCGAGGTCGAGGCGGCACTGCCGAGGGCGGCGGCGTGCGCGAAGCTCGGGCTGATTTTGGTCCGGGAGTCGACGGTCGCCGAGAGCCGGATGGCGCGGGCGCGGCTGACCACCGAGGACGTGTCGGCGTACCGGAACGGCTGACCCTGCCGGATGCGGTTCGTCACACGGCGGCATCATGGCGAAGTTGGACAGCTTCCCTTACCGTAGGCGCGCGTTTCGGCTCGGGGCCGGGCGGTCGGGCTCGTCCCGGCCGTGGCCGCGGCCATTCTCGGCCCCGAAGAAGGAGAGCGACGTCATGGCGCGGGACAAGCTGGGTGTGGCGATCGTGGGGACCGGCTTCGGGTGCATCACGCACCTGCCCGCCTTCCGGGACGCGGGCTTCGAGGTACGGGCGCTGGTCGGCCGGGACCCGGTGCGTACCGCGGAGCGGGCCCAGCGCTTCGGGGTGCCGTACGCGTTCACCGATCTCGACGCGGCGCTCGCCCTGGACGGCGTGGACGCGGTGACCGTGGCCACGCCACCGCACACGCACGCCGAGATCGTGCTCGCGGCGGTCGCGGCGGGCAAGCACGTGGTGTGCGAGAAGCCGTTCGCGACCGACGCGGCCGAGGCGGGCCGGATGCTGGACGCCGCCGAGAAGGCCGGCGTCGTACACATGCTGGGCACCGAGTTCCGCTGGCACTCCTCGCAGGCCCTGCTCGCGCGGTTGATCGCGGCGGGTGCGATCGGCGAACCGCGGCTCGCCACCTGGTTGTTGCACATCCCGGTACTGACCGGACCGGCCGCCGAGGTACCCGCGTGGTGGGGGCGGGCCGAGGACGGCGGCGGCTGGCTGGGGGCGCACGCCTCGCACTGGATCGACCAGATCCGGCACACGCTCGGCGAGTTCGCGGGCGTCAGCGCGGCCCTGCCGTTGGTCGCGGACCGACCGGGGCAGACCGCCGAGGACACCTTCAACATCCGCTTCCGCACGGTGACCGGCGTCGAGGGCACGCTGCAAAGCTCCGCCGGAGTCTACGGACCACCGCTGATGACCACGCGCGTGGCCGGTACACACGGCACGGCCTGGGTCGAGTTCGACGACGTCTGGCTCGCCGACGCCTCCGGCGACCGGCGCGTGGAGACCCCCGCCGACCTGGCCAACCCGGACCCGATCGCACCGCCGTCCGACCTCATGCACACGGCCTACGACCTCCTCCACTCGATGGGCATCGACCGCGCGCCGTACACCCGCCTCGCCGGCACGTTCGCCGCCCTGATCAACGGCGAGCCCACCCCCGAGACCCCCCGCCACGCCACCTTCACCGACGGCGTCGCCGGCCAACGAGTCCTCGACGCCATCCGCACCTCGGCCGCCACCGACGGCCACTGGGTCCGGTGCGCCTAGCCCGTCCGGCGTGAAAAGGGCGCCTCGGGCGTCGCTCAGGGGCGGTTGTGCTTGCTCAGCGGGGTCGGGTGGGCGTAGTGCAGGGCGGCGAGGCCGTGCAACACGCGGACGTCCGGCCAGTCCACCTCGACCCGGTACTGGTTCTCCAAGTCGTCGCCGACAAAACGGAACACTTCTTTTCCGGCCCGAGTCCACCGGGTCGTGATCGGCATTCGGGGAAACTCGCCGCCGAACAGAATCGCCGCCGCCATCACCGCCCACACCGGCGAGAAGAGCCACCACCAGCACCACGCGATCACGCCGCCCTTGCGCGCGTACAGCGGTGCACCGTCCGGCAGTTCCACGTGCCAAGAGGTCCGTCGACAGCCGATCACGCTGCCGCGCCGGCGGGTGACTCGACCGAGCTGCTCGCCCGAGGCGCCGAGTATGCGGTAGACCGCGCTCGCGTCATGCGCCGACTCCGTCTCCACCACGACCGCCGCCGCCTGCCGCCCGGGGTCGGCCCACAACGTGAGATGCCGCCAGTCCTTGTGCTGTGTCGCCTTGTCCCGCGGCACGTCGTCGATGAACAACAGATCCTCGACCGAGGTATACCGAGCCGGATCGCGCCGCAGGCTGAGCGCCGGCCCCTGCCAAACACCTTCCGGCAACTTCCGCAACGCCTCGGCTCCGTGCCGGCCGCGAACCCAGAACTCGGCCCCGGCCGCGACACCCACGACGAATACCATCCGCTCCCCCGAACACCCGAAGCCAACCACCGATCCACCCGGACACCCGGACATCCGGGATGCTACGACCTTCGAGAGCGATCAGCGCACCCGGACCGGTTCGTCGAAGTGGTCGAGCAGCGTGGCGACGTACTCCTCCAAGCGCCTGGTCACGAGAGCCGTGGTCAGGTCGGATCGGCCCGACTCGCGCCACGGAACCGTGATCCTCTCCGCATCGTGGGCGTAGCCGAGCGCGTCGAGCAGGCGCCAGTACCGGTGCGCGGCCGGGTCGTCGGCGAGTCGCCCGCCGGCCGCGGTGTAGGCGGTGGCGAAGCTCATCCCGACCGCCGGGCCGTGCGGCAGCGCCAGTGCGGTCGAGCAGTGCGCGACGTCCAGGTCGGCCGGCCCCCACGAGGTCTCCACCCAGCGGGTGTCCGGCAACCCCCTCGCGACGCTGTGTGGCGCTTGCCCACGTGGTGTCCGGATCCGGAGTTCCGCCCACGCGAGGACCGGGCGATCGTGGTCGCCCGGGTGCTCGACTGCGCACCGCAGTGACCGGGTTCGTCGGTGTGCCGGGTGTGCGGCGCGCGGGAGCACACGGTGGACTGGCAGAGTCCGCACAACCGGTCGTACCGATTGCGTGCGACGTGTGGCATCACGCTGTCGGTGCGCGAATTCGGCGGCTACGACCGGGCATCGGCCGTGGCCGCGGCGGCACGGTGGCGGGAGATTCGGCAGCGCCGGGCGGTGGACCCGCCGGCGACCGTGTCCGCGTCGAGGCGCTGATCAGGTGTCGTGTGCGGTCGGGCGGAGGTCGAGGCGGCGGAGGAGTTGGGCGTTGAGGGCGACCACCACCGTGGACAGACTCATCAGGATGGCCCCGACCTCCATCGGCAGGACCACGCCCGCCCAGGCCAGGGTGCCTGCGGCCAACGGCACCGTGACGATGTTGTAGCCTGCGGCCCAGGCCAGGTTCTGCCGCATCTTGCGGTAGACGGCCGTGGACAGGCGACGGACGCCCAGCACCGCGCGCGGGTCGTCCGAGGCCAGGACCACACCCGCCGACTGGACCGCGACGTCGGTGCCCGCGCCGATCGCGATGCCGACGTCGGCGCGAGCCAACGCCGGCGCGTCGTTGACGCCATCACCGACCATGGCCACCCGCAGGCCGCGGGACTGGAGTTCGGCGACCTTGGCGTCCTTGTCTCCGGGCAGTACCTCGGCGAAGATCTCGTCCACCCCGAGGTCGCGCCCGACCCACTCGGCCACCTGCCGGGCATCCCCGGTGAGCATCCCGACGCGCACCCCCGACGCATGCAACTCCCGTACCGCCGAACGGGATTCGGGCCGAATCTCGTCCTCCAGCGCGAGTGCCCCGGCGACCTCGGCGCCGGCCAACACGTACAGCACCGCCGCACCGCGTCCGACCCAGTCCCCGACGGCCGCCGACAGCCCGTCGGGCACCCGTACGGCCGCCTCACGCAACAGCGCCGGCCCACCGACCCGCACCCGGGTGCCGGCCACATCCGCCTCGACACCGCGGCCCGTCATCGATCGGAACTCGCTCGCCGCGACGGGCCTGCCGCGCTCCTCGGCCGCCCGTACGATCGCCCGGGCCAGCGGGTGTTCGCTCTCCCGCTCGGCCGCGCCCGCGAGCAGCAGCACGGTCGTCTCGTCCCCACCCGGCGCCGCCGCGACCCCGGTCACCGCCGGCGCACCGCGCGTGAGTGTGCCGGTCTTGTCGAACAGCACGACGTCGACGTTGCGCATCCGCTCCAGGGCGATGCGATCCTTGATCAGGATGCCCTGCCGCGCGGACAACTCCGTCGAGATCGCGATCACCAGCGGGATGGCCAGTCCCAGCGCGTGCGGGCAGGCGATCACCAGTACCGTTACGGTCCGCTCGATGGCCGACCCACCCTCGCCGAGCCACGACCACACCACCAGCGTCAACACCGCGGCGCCGGCCGCGTAGTAGAACAACAGCGCCGCTGCCCGATCCGCCAACGCCTGGGCCCGGGAGCGGGATTGCTGCGCCTCGGCGACCAGCCGTCGAATACCGGCGAGTTGGGTGCCCTCGCCGGTCGCGGTCACCGTCACCCGTACCGCACTGTCCACCGCGACCGTGCCGGCCACGACGGTGTCGCCCGCGCCGCGCGCCACCGGTCGGGACTCGCCCGTGATCATCGACTCGTCGAACTCGGTCGCGCCGTCCGTGATCGTCCCGTCCGCCGGGACGCGCGCCCCGGAACGCACCAGGACGGTATCGCCGGTCGCCAACTCGATCACCGGGATCCGCTCGAACTCCCCATCCGAACGCACCCGTTCCGCCTCGTCCGGGAGCAGCGCCGCGAGGGCGTCCAGGGCCCCCGAGGCGGCACCGAGGGCACGCATCTCCAGCCAGTGGCCGAGCAGCATGATGTCGACCAGCAGGACCAGTTCCCACCAGAAGTCCAGCTCGTGCGACGCGAGTTCGAGTGTGGAGGCCCAGGACGCGACGAACGCGACGGTGATGGCCATCGCGATCAGCGTCATCATCCCGGGCTGCCGCGCGGTGAGTTCTTCGCGCGCGCCGGTCAGGAACGGCCATCCGCCGTAGCCGAACACGAGCGTGCCCAGGAGCGGCGGAATCCACGACGAGCCCGTGAACGACGGCTCGTGATAACCGAGTACGTCCGCGAGCATCGGGCTCAGCACGAGCACCGGGACGGAGAGCAGCAGGCTCAGCAGGAACTTGCGGCGGAACATCTCGCCGTGACCGCCGTGACCCGCGTGGTCTTGATGTCCGTCATGCCCGGCGTGGCCGGTGTGCCCTTCGCGCCCTTCACGCCCCTTGTGCCCTTCGCGCCCGGTGGGCTCCGCACGACCTTCGCGCCCGGCCCGACCCGGGTGGCCCGGGTCATCGGACCGACCCGAGTGAACCGGGTGACCTCCACCGCCCGGCCCCTCGCGACCCGCACGCCCCATGGCCCGTACGGATTCCTCGGGTTCGGTCCCGGCCACGTGACCCGGGCGATTCGGATGACCCGTGCCACCCGCCGGCCCCGCATGGCCCGGATGTTCGTCCCGCCCGGCCCGGCCGTGCTCCATCCCGTTCCCTTCCTCGCCCACCGTCGACCCTCCATCTATACCACCTAGGGGTATGTGTAACCCTTGATCGACCCGCGCTCATTCCTTGCGATTCCGGCGGAACCATCCGCATCTCGGGCCGACGGCGGTATAACCAGAGACCAGCCCCTCTCCTCCGGGAGGCAAAATGGTGCGTCAGCCACGCTCCCGCAGCGTCGACTGGTTGTGGTGGGCGACCTCGTCGGGCGAACTGCAACCCTTCCTGGACCATCCGGATCACGATCAGCAGGAGATAGCCCGGGAAAAGTCGGCGGTCGCGGTCCAACTCGCCCGCCTCGGCGACCCACTCGTGGACTGTCTCGCGGCAATCGCCCCGGACGTCCTCGCCGACGCCCTGTGGCGGTTGCCCAACCCCACGCGGACCGACACCCTGCGTGCGCTGCGCGTGCCGCCCGCCCGTCGACCGACGCCCGCGATCGCCGAACATGCGCTCAAGCGGCTGCGCAAACAGACCCCGAGCGTGCGCGGCTACACCGCGCAGGTGGTCACCCTGCCCGTGCTGCGCGTGCTGCTGCCCGCGACCCTGGACACCGACTCGGGCGCGCTGGACGGCGAAATCCTGGAAAGCCTGAAGACCACGCCGTTCACCTCCGATCTGATTCGGCTCACCGCGATCGCCGACTGGGGGTTCAGTTGCCAGGCCGCCGCGCTGCTGCGGCTGGCGCTGACCGAGGCCGACCTCGCCTTGCCGGGGTGGCCCGCCGATGTCATCGCCGACGTGGTCGCCGCGTGTCGCCGATTCGAGACGTTCTGCCGGGACCGGATGTGCGGCGCCGGCGAGCCCCCGTCACCGTTGCGTTCACTCGACGACGCACTCGGCCGGGCCCGGGCCGCCGCCGACTCGGTGACCGCCGCCGTCGCGGCCGGTCGCGCACCGGAGGAGGCCGATCTGAGCATGCTCGGCCTCGTCGGGCCGGCCGTGGCCGAGGCCCGGGCGGCGGTCGGCGCTCTGGTCGAGGCCGAAGCGGACACCCTGCCCGAGGACCGACCGGGGCTGGCCGCCGCGATCACCGCGCACGAAGCCGCGGTACATGCCCGCGAACTCGCCGGCGTGGACCGCTTCCGGCACCTCGACGGCCCACCGGTGCACGCCGCGGCGATCGGCGAACTGCGCGAGTCGGCCGCCGACCTGAGCGCCCGTCACGAGAATTGGGACCCGGCCGACCGCCGTCGGGTACTGGCCCTGGGTGACCTCGGCGGGTTGATCGACGCGATCGCGGACGACCGGGACGACGGGGTCGACGAGTTGGCCGAGACGATCCGCCCGCATCTGCCGGATCCGACGATCGTCAACGCCGCGTTACGTGGCCGCCTGTCCTGGGACGAGACACCGACCTCGGACGCCGCGGAGGACGACACGCCGACCGCGCCCGAGGATTCGGAGCCGGCGCCGGAGACATCGATCGGAGCCGGCTCGGACTCGGCGCCGGGATACGATGCGGGATCCGACGCCGACACCGACCCGGTCCCGGCCACCGAGGCGCGGCCGGCCGACGCCGACGGGGCGTTCGCGGCGGAGCAGGACGGGCCTGACAGCCCGGACGGTCCGAACGGCCCGGTTGGCCCGAGCGAGGCCGTCTCGGACCGGGCGGACTCCACGCACCTCGTGGAGGCCGCCGACGAGCAGGGCGCTCCCGAACCACCGGCCGAACCCGAGCCCGCGGCGCTGATCGGCGAATTGATCGGCCGAGGCGACTACGCCTCGGCGGCGGGGGCCATGTCGGCCGATGTCCCCGAACGCATATCCGCGCTGCGCGCCCTGGCCTACGCCGACGGCGCACGCTCGGACACCGGCGCCGTAGCGGTGTCGCTGCGCGAGGAACTCGACGAGATGGCGATGCGCGCGCCCAGCCACGACCGCGCGACCCAACTGCTGACGGTGGCCGCCGCGGCGCGCGGCGCCGTACTGTGCGGACACAGCACATACGGCCTGCTCCAGGAGGCCGCAGCCGGCCTGGGCGACCTGCCCGCGGTGGCCACCCTGGCCCGACACATCGCCACCGGCTCCGCGCAGGGGCTGCTCGGCGGCACCCGCAACCTCGGTGCGCTCGAAGCTCTCGCCGAGGCCGAGGCGGGCGCCGCGACGTGTGCGGCGGACGCCGCGGAGGCCCTGCTGCACCCGCGCCACCTGCGCTTCCCCCGGGCCACCTCGATCGCGCAACTGTGGTGGCGCCCCGAGGACGGCCTGCTCGGCCGGCTGCTGCAACTGGCGGCCGGCAACGAGCGCCGCGACTTGGACGAGGTCGCCGAAGCGCTGCGCCGACTCACCAAGCACCACGAATTGGAGAGCCGACTCTCCGCGATCGACGAGGAGTTCCGCAACGGCAAGGGCCACCGCCTGGAGGGGCCGGCCAGGCGTCGACTGCTCGAGTACGCCCGCGAGTCACTGGGCACCGTGAGCCGCTGGGTGGACGCCATGCGCCGGGTCGCCGAAACCGAGGCGGAGGCCGAGTCCTGGATCGCCGGTCCGCTGACCGACCTGCGACACGCCCTGCTCGCCGACCGCCCGGAAGCCGAACTCGAACTCGCCGAACTCGCCGCGCACACCGGCGACCCCCTCACCGCCGGCGCCGCCCGAGCCGCCGCAGCGAGCCTGTCCGCGACCCTGGACCTCCTCGACGGCCACCCCCTCACCGGCCCCGAACCCACCCCCGAAGCCCTCCTCCCCGACACGCCCAACCCCACTTGACCCACCCGACCCACGTGACCCACCCACCACGCCTCAGCCAACCAACCCCACACAACACAAGCCCCCCGCAGCGCGAGGCGGGGACGGCGCAACGCGGGACGGCACGACGCGAGGCGACGCGGGTGGAGGCACAAAGCTCGACACGGCGACGCGGCACGGCGCAAGGCCGCGGAGCCGAAGAAACTCGGCACGAAGCTCGGTACGGCGACGCAGCCGTGCGGCGGTGCGGCGCAGAGCGAAGCCCCATGGGGCGGGCGGCGGCACAAACCTCGGCACAGCAGTGCGCAGCACGAGGCCGCACGGCGGGGGGTACGACCGGGGCAGGCGCGCAGCAGCGCAATGCGGGACAGCGTGGGCCGCGGGCGGGAGGCGGCGGCACGAAGCTCGGTACGACGGCGCGGCGCGAGATCACGGGGCGACGCGGGGCAGGGTGGCGCGAGACCACGGGGGTGGGAGGTGGCGGCACGCGGTTCGACACGGCCGGCGCACCGCGAGGCAGCAGATCGGAGCAGATCGGTACGGCACTGCCGGCACCGGGCGCCGGCGACGCCCCCACGAAAGTGCCCCGCGCAACCGCGCGAAGCCTGGACACCCATACGCCCACAAGCACCCCTTGGAACGGCTGCGGCTTCGGGGGCAGGAGTGCCGCGGGCGGTTTATGGGACCTCTTCCTCCGGGATGATGTGCATCGCTGCCTCCTCGGCCCCGGCCGCGCCGCCATCGATGCCGACATCGTGGGCGATCGCCTCGGATTCGGTGTCCTCGTGTGCGCCCTCGTCGTCGGCGACCAGCCGGCCCGCCCGGGGATCGGGGCCGCCCTCCCAGTCGTCGGAGACCACCTCGTCGAAGATGTCCGGCTCCTCCTCGGCCAGCAACTGTTCGAGCGACTCGCCGCGTCGCTCCTCCGCCGGCGTGTTGCCGTACCGCTCGGCCACCGACCAGCGGTCCGGCGGCACGATCCCGGTGTCCAGCGGGTCGTACGACAGGTCGTCGGTCGACAGCGTGTCCTCGGGGCCGAGTACACCGTCGTCGCCCGGAGTGTCCGGGGAGTCTTCGGTCTGGTCCGGAGTGTCGTCGCTCATCGCCTGCCGCCTTCCGCTGAAGTGCTCGTGTCGTGCGTCCAGGGCTCGCCCCTGTCCCCCGCGACCCGAGTGACTTTGCCCATCGCCGGCCGGTTCATTCGGGGCTGTCCGGCGACGTCCGCGCCTGACAGCATGTCCGCGTGCCGGGAAAACGCGTACGTGTCGCCGCCGCCCTGACCTGCCTTCTGCTCGCCGCGGCCGCGTGCGATGCGGACGACGCCGACAACGGCGACAGGCCCGGCACGGCCGAGGGCAACCACACCGCCGAGCCGACCGGGGTCGCCGACATCCGCCCCGAGCCCGCCCTGACCGTGGACTGCCTGCACGTGATCGGCGAGCAACCCGCGCCCACGAGCACGACCACCGTGTTCCTCGGCGACGTCGCGCTGGAGACCGGTCGCAGGCTCCAGACCGCCAAGGCCGGCGGCACCGAATACCCGCACCCCCTGTTCGCCAAGTCCGGCCTGCTGGTGCGCGACGGCGCGGTGGTCGACATCGAGGTGGTGCCGGCCCCCGGCAACGGCACGTCCATCGGGTGGGGCAACGGTCGGCTCCCCGCGCGGTCCGTCCGCGTACCGGGCTGCACCAGCGGCTCCACCGAGACCTCCTGGATGGCCTTCCCCGGCGGCTACTACGTGGACCGGCCCGGCTGCGTCACGCTGGTCGTGCGCTCACGCGGGTTGCAGACGAAAGTGCACGTCCCGGTGGGTGCCGACTGCTGAGCCGAGCGCTCGGCCGATCCCACGCGCGGCTCATCCGACCGGTTGGAGACAGGGCCCCCACCGCTGGGCTCACGGGCCGCGAAACCGCTCGTTCCACCGGTGTAGACACCTCCACCCGTCTCATGCCTGAGGCTGATTTTTCCTGACGGATTTGGACGATCTTTGACCGCCGGCGCAGGGTGGTCCAGGGGGCCAGGGACGGAAGACCCGGTCCGGCGGGCCGGGGAGGGAGCGGACGGAATGCACGAGGCGCAGACACGCGAGACCAGCCGCGACGATTGGCAGACGCTGCACACCGGCACCCGGGAGTCGGCGGCCCGAGCGCTGCGCGCCGACCTGGCGCACGCCGGGGTGGCCGAGGCCGACCTGGTCCGACGAGCGACCGAGGCCTGGGCCGGGTCCGTGGTGACCGTACCGAGCACCGGCCGGCAATTCCGGGTCACCCGGGTCGACGTCCCCGCCCCGACGCTCTCGATCAGCGAACCGCAACGCGTCGGCGCGGAGCAGTCCCTGCTCAACCGCTGACCGAGCCCGCTCCGGACCGCCCCCGGCCGACCGGAATCCGATATCGACATCGACGTCGACATCGATCCCGGTATGGGCATCGCCACCAATCACGACACGGCCGGCGACCCCGAAGCCGAGCGAGGCGGAACCTTCCACCGAACCTCCGGGCCATGCTGTGCTGTCCGCTATGGTCGACGAAACCACTTACCCGACGGTTCCGCACCGGCACCGAGGCGTCCCCGCCCACGAGGCGGAAGCCCGCAGCCGAGCCTTCCACGACGTGATGGCGCAACGCCGCACCGTCCGCGACTTCTCCTCCCGGCCGATTCCCGACAACGTGGTCGACTGGGCGATCCGTACCGCCGGCACCGCGCCCAGTGGCGCCAACGTGCAGCCCTGGCGCTTCGTCGTGCTCACCGACCCCGAGCGCAAGCGGCACCTGCGCGAGGCCGCCGAGAAGGAGGAGCGCGAGTTCTACGAGCACCGCGCGTCCGCCGAATGGCTCGAAGCCCTCGCGCCGATCGGTACCGACTGGCGCAAGCCCTTCCTGGAGGAGGCGCCGGTCGTGATCGTCGTGTTCGAGGTGCACAAGGGTCCGGACTCGCCCCGGCCGTACTACACCAAGGAGTCGGTCGGAATCGCGGTCGGACTCCTGCTCGCGTCACTGCACCAGGCCGGCCTGGCCACGCTGACCCACACCCCGAGTCCGATGCGCTTCCTCAACGAGGTGTGCGACCGCCCGCGGGAAGAGCGCGCCGCCTACGTCATCCCGGTCGGCTACCCCGCCGAGGACGCGCGCGTCCCCGACATCCGGCGCAAGCCGCTGGAGCAGGTCGTCGTCCGACTCTGACTCGCCACCCCGAACGCCGACCCGCCACCGTGAACGCCGGACGGGCCCGCCGCACGACGCCCGTCCGGCGCCGAAGACCACCGCGCCCCGAAGATCATCCAGACCACGGAGACACGGAGACCACCGAAGACGACCCGACAAGCCCCCGGAAGCCGACGGCATGCCACCCCACGCCACCCGAACACCTGCGCCCAAGCCCACCTCTCTGCGATCCTGAACCGGCACGTCCGGATCCGCATCTGCCTTACATACGGGGGGCGTTGATGAGTGTCGTCGCCGGAAAGATCATCGACGAATCGATCGTGATCGCCGCCGATTCCCAGGTGACCTGGGGTCAGGCGAAGACCGAGGGCACCAAGCTGTACAAGATCGGCGAGAGCCTGATCTTCGGCGGTGCCGGACTGCTGCGCGACATCAATCTGATGCGCCTGTTCCTGGACACGCACACACCCGCGTCCGCCGAGGAGCGCGACGTCCTGGAGTTCTACGCCGAGTTCGTCGAATGGGGCAAGCGCAAGCTGTCCAGCTTCGAGCCGAGGTCGGAGTTCATGTTCGCGTTCGACGGCAAGTTGTTCGAGACGAGCAACGACTTCGACGTCTTCTACTACGACTACGGCGCGATCGGCTCCGGCTGGGAGTACGCACGAGCCGCGCTGCACCTGGGTCACACCCCCACCCAGGCGGTCGGCGTCGCGTGCGACCTGACCATCTTCTGCATGCCGCCGGTGACCGAGTACCGAATACCGCGCCATCCGCAGCCGCCGCCGGGCCGTAATCACGAGGCCATCTGAAACGGACCCTTCGTCGGGTCCGCCGCAATCCGGTGCTAACCCTGTGTTTACGTAGACTCTCGTAAACTCTCTGGTATGTCCGAACAGCCCATCCCGGCGGACCTGATCGAATTGCAGCGGGCCCGAGACGCCGCCTACGAGGCCATCGCCCGGCACGCGGGGCAGCTGACCGAAGAGGAACACGCCCGGCTGTGGGCCCAGGCCCGCGACGCCGTCGAGGCGCTGCACGCACACCCGGCGATGACCGCCGGCGGCGACCGCGTCGACCTGGTGACCCGCCTGCGCATGGCCGCCCAGGCCGCCTGAGCCCGAGGTCCACCGCCCGACTCGTGGCCGCCGAACCGAAAACGCCGCCGGGGGGCGGGGCCGGCCCCCCCCGCGCCCCCCCCGCGCCCCGCCCCGCCACGGCTCCCAACAACCACACCCA
>NZ_JBEXCV010000188.1:0-14792 GCF_040605455.1 Embleya sp. NPDC005575
ACCGCGTGTCGCGAGGCGATCGGGGTACGGCGGGCGCGGTCGCGGCGCAGGGTGAGGCGATCGGGGTGACGGCGGGCGCGGTCGCGGCGCAGGGTGTTGTCGTGGCGCGCCGCCGATCGGCGCAATGCCCACCGAAACCGGCTCGCGGGGAGTGGGCTGGTGGGATGACCGAGGAGACTGCGGGTACCATTCGTCCATCCATCGATGCGCTGCCCGGCCGCGTGGCGGCCCGGCGCCGCGAACTCGGGCTCTCCGTCGAGGACATCGCCCACCGTGCGGGATTGCCCGGAGCATGGGTGAATTCCGTCGAGAGCGGATCCACCCCACCGTCCGCGCCGGCGCTGTCCCGACTCGCCGACGCGCTCGAAACCAGCGTCGACGACCTGCTCTCCGCTTCGCCGGCCGGCTTCACGCACCGGATCCCGCCCCGCCCCCCGGGTCAGGAGCCGGGCCCGGGGCGGGAGTTGGTCGAGATGAACGACGAGGAGTGTCAGGCCCATCTGCATCTGCAACTGGTCGGCCGGATCGCGGTGCCGTACGGGCCCGACCCGTTCGTGTTGCCGGTCAACTACGTGATGCTCGGCCGCGACGTGATGTTCTGTACGGCCGCCGACTCGGTCCTGGCCCAGGTCGAAGGCCCGGTCCTGTTCGAGGTGGACGAGATCGTCGACTCGGCCCGGATCGGCTGGAGCGTACTGATCCGGGGCACGGCGGAGCGCGACCGGGATCCGACGGACGCCCCGCCCGCAGCCGAGGGCCCGTGGCCGGCCGGCCGCCGGGACGTCTGCATCCGGATCCGGGCGGAGCGGGTGACGGGCCGGCGGGTGCGGCCGGTGGTGGGGGAGGAGGCGGGGTAGCGAGACGGGTCACCGACGGCCGGTCGCCGGTCGCCCGTGGACGGGCGTTCGCATGTCCATCGCATGTTCCGGCCGCTGCGCCGGCATCGGCGCCGGCCGCATATCGTGTGGATCATGAGTACACACTTTGACGTCGTTGTCCTGGGCGCCGGTCCGGGCGGATACACCGCAGCGGTTCGCAGCGCGCAGCTCGGGCTGCGGGTCGCAGTCGTCGAGCAGAAGTACTGGGGCGGCGTCTGCCTGAACGTCGGCTGCATCCCGTCGAAGGCACTGCTGCGCAACGCGGAACTCGCGCACATCTTCACACAGGAGGCCAAGACCTTCGGGATCCGCGTCGAGGGTTCGGTGACGTTCGACTACGACGCCGCGTTCAAGCGCAGCCGCAAGGTCGCCGACGGCCGGGTCAACGGCGTGCACTACCTGATGAAGAAGAACAACATCACCGAGTACGACGGGCACGGCTCGTTCGCCGACGCGCACACACTGGACGTCTCGCTCACGGCCGGCGGCGTCGAGACCGTCACGTTCGACCATTGCGTCATCGCGGCGGGGGCGTCCACGCGCCTGCTGCCGGGCACCTCGCTCAGCAAGCGTGTGGTCACCTACGAGGAGCAGATCCTCACCGACCGGCTGCCGGAGAGCATCATCATCGCGGGCGCCGGCGCTATCGGCGTCGAGTTCGCCTACGTGCTGCACAACTACGGCGTGAAGGTGACCATCGTCGAGTTCCTCGACCGCGTCGTCCCGCTGGAGGACGTCGAGGTCTCCACCGAGCTTGCCAAGCGCTACCGCCGGTTGGGCATCGAGATCCTGACCGGCACCCGGGTCGAGTCGATCGACGACAGCGACCCGAACGCCAAGGTCCGGGTCACCGTCACCCGCGACGGACAACAGCAGGTGTTGGAGGCCGACAAGGTCCTCCAGGCGATCGGCTTCGCCCCGCGCGTGACCGGCTACGGCCTGGAGACCATCGGCGTGCGACTCACCGAGCGCGGCGCGATCGACGTGGACGGCCGGGGCCGCACCAACATCCCGCACATCTACGCGATCGGTGACGTCACCGCGAAGCTGATGCTCGCACACGCGGCCGAGTCGATGGCGATGATCGCCGCCGAGACGATTGCGGGCGCCGAGACGATGGAACTCGACTTCGTGATGATCCCGCGCGCCACCTACTGCCAGCCGCAGATCGCCAGCTTCGGCTGGACCGAGGCCCAGGCCCGCGAGCAGGGCTTCGACGTCCAGGTCGCCAAGTTCCCCTTCACCGCCAACGGCAAGGCGCACGGCCTCGGCGACCCGGTCGGCTTCGTCAAGGTGATCAGCGACCGCACCCACGGCGAACTCCTCGGCGCCCACCTGATCGGCCCCGAGGTCACCGAACTCCTCCCCGAACTCACCCTGGCCCAACAGTGGGACCTCACCGTCCACGAGGTGGCCCGCAACATCCACGCCCACCCCACCCTCGGCGAAGCCGTCAAGGAAGCCATCCACGGCCTCGCCGGCCACATGATCAACATGTGACGCACCGGCGCCCCGCCTGCGACGCGGTGCGCCGGGCTACCGGGAGGGCACATTCAGGCACTCCGATCGATCTCGGTCGTCGATCGCGTCTCGAAGGCGCGATCGACGACCTTCGCCGCTTGGCAGCGCCTCCCCGATCCGCTGACATCGTCGACATCAGGCCGTGTGCGGCGAGCGGTCGGCGGGCGTGGTCGTTCGGCAGAATCCGGCAATCCTCCAGGTTGCGCCGCCGACTTCACATGGTGACACTGACATCACTCAGTGTATTCAACCGGGAGGAAGTCATGGTTGCGTCCAACCCCTCCGACGGGCCTACTTATAACGATGCGAGGCTGTTGATTCAGCTGTACGACATGGCGAGAGACGGCTCGATCCGGCGGGGGTTTCTCTGGTATCTCGATCATTTCAAGGAGGGTACGGATCCCTCCACGGTCGATTACGAAGCCATTCGTGCCCGCAATCCCCGGATTTCCGACGGGTATGACGCCTGGACATCCGTCGCATCGTTCTTCGAGACGACCGGGGTGCTCGTTCGCAACGGCGTTCTCTACGGGGGCCTGGTCTACGAGAGGTGGCCCGTCGAGTGGTACTGGCGCTACCTCGGCCCTCTTGTGCAAAAGGAGCGCGCCATTGGGCAGGTATGCGACACCGGTTGTTTCGGCGATAACTTCGAATGGCTCGCCGAGCAGGCCAACGCGTGGCGGAGGAGTGACAAGGCGAAATCCCGCTGGCTGTCCTGGCGATCCGCCGGGGCGGAATCGGGGGCCGACCCGCCGCCGGTACCGAGCTGAGACGCTCGCGCAAGCCGAGTTCATGGCCGACTCGCAGGCGTCCTGGGGCCTGGACGCGGCGGGCGACGCGGTCTCCGCGCCGGCTTGGCGGACCCAAGTCGTCCTGGTACCTGGTGGCCACCGAGGACCGTGTATGGCGTCGCGGCGGTCGACCCCCACGCAGGGTCAGCCCAGCAGTATGGGTGGCATGACCACGAAAACCGATGTGCCCCGGTGCGGCTCTCAGCCCCCACCGCGAGATCCCGACAACCCGCCTGCCGCGCACGGCAGTTGAGTCTGCGCGCCACCGGACGCCAGGATTTCGAACGCACCCGTCACGTCGGTGACCCGATGGTCCGGTGGATCCATTCGCCCGGTCGGCCACTCCGCGATCCGCTGTACCCAGATCGTCGTCAATCCGGCCGCTCTCCCGCCGCCGATGTCGGCGACCGGGTCGTCCCCGACGCACCAGCCGCCATCGGCGAGGGAGAGCCCGCCACACCGCGCGGCGGCGATCTCGAACAGCCTCGGATCGGGCTTGCGCACACCCTCCTGCTCGGAGACGGCCCACCCGTCGACGTGCGCGGCCAAGCCGGTGTTGCGCATCGTGGCCACCTGTTGGGACGGATGGCCGTTCGTCACCACGCCGATCCGCCGGCCGGACGCCCGCAAGTCCGCCAGGGCGGTCAGCACTTCATCCCGACACCGGGCCAACTCCGCCATCCGGGCCCGGTACGTCGAGCACAACGCCTCGACCGATTCCGGCAGCCGAAATCGGCTGCGCACGCCTGCGAAGAAGCGCTCCCGAGGCACGAAACCGTCCCCGTCCACCGATGCGAGCCACCGCACAGCCCCGTCACCGAGACGGCGCTCGACGGCGAACTCCGCCGACCATCGCGCGAAGGTCGCGGATCGATCGATCAAGGTGTTGTCTAGATCGAAGAGCACCAGCAGTCGCATTCGAGGCCTCCCGCGCATCCGTCACGCCACCGTCGCCACGACCTTCCCACGCGCACGACCTTCATGGATGTACCGAATCGCCTCGGGGATCTCGGCAAGGGCATACGTGCGATCGATGACCGGCGTGAGCCTGCCGTCCTTGAGGTACTCCCGCAACAGGGCCAGATCCTCGGCCCGTTCGGTGGAGACCACCCCGCGCAGCCGGTGCCCTACGAACGGGCCCAGTGCCAGCGCCCGGAGCATGCGGTCGACGCCGCCGAACCAGCGCTCCTTCGTTTCGCTGCCGACGATGACCAGGGTCCCCTTCGGGGTGAGCGCTCGCCGAAGCAGCCCGACCGGGCGATTGCCCGCGGTGTCCAGGATGAGGTCCCATCGCCGTGTCCCGTCGGCGAAGTCCTCGCGCGTGTAGTCGATCACCTCGTCCGCGCCCAGCGAGCGGACCAATTCGACCTTGCCCGTGCTGCACACCCCGCTCACGTGCGCGCCGAACACCTCGGCGGCCAGTTGCACCGCGAACGTGCCGACGCCGCCCGCCGCGCCGATGATCAGGACGCGCTGCCCCGGCCGTACCCGCCCGCTGTCCCGGAGCGCCTGGAGCGCGGTGAACCCGGAGGTCGGTACGGCCGCCGCCTGGACCGAGTCGAGGTTCGCCGGCTTCAGGGCGAGCCTGCTCTGCGGCGTGCACGCGTATTCGGCGAAGGAGCCCCGACAGGTGCCGAACACCTCGTCGCCCGGCCGGAATCGGGTGACATCGCGGCCCACCGCATGCACACTGCCCGCGACATCCATGCCCCGGACGCGGTCCTTGGGCGCGCGAAGGCCGTAGCCGGCGAGCCGAAGCAGGTACGGCCGGCCCGTCACGAGGTGCCACACGCCCGGGTCGACGCCGGCCGAGTGTACCCGGACCAGGACGTCGTCGTCGCCCACCGCGGGTTGCTCGACGTCGGTGAATCGCAGCACATCGAGCGGTCCGTATGCGTCCTGAACGAATGCCTTCACGGCGTCTCCCCTCCTGTTTCCGGGTATTGGAAAACCTCGTCGAGTGGTACGCCGAAGACCCGGGCGATCAGGAAAGCCATCTCCAAGGACGGCGAGTAGCGGCCCTGTTCGATGGCGATCACGGTCTGGCGGGTGACGCCCACGCGCTCGGCCAGTTCGGCCTGGGTCATCTCGCCGTGCGTGAAGCGCAGGGCGCGGATCGTGTTGGTGACTCTGGTCGGTGGCTTCTTCACCATGGTTGGAAGCCCCGGCGGTAGGCGACGATCCGCGTTCCGGAGCCGAGGATCGCGGACAGCACGAACGCCAGGTAGATCGTGTTGGCGATCCAGAAGTGGTCGAACTCGGCGAGTGCCATGGCCAGCGCCGCCACGGCGCCGACCACGACGAACGATTGACCGACGAACTCGGCGAACCGGCCGATCTCCCGGTCGCGTTGGTCTTTTTGGTTGGCGCCCTCGGGGGAGACGATCGACACCACGATGTGCAGCACGATCGCCGCCAGGATCGCCGCGCCGATGGTCCACAGCAGGGTCGACGCGTACGACACCTCGGCGAGTGGGGTGTCGCCCGCCCGCCCGAGCACGAGGGCGAGATAGGTCGCGTACGCGCAGATCGTGACCACTGCCATGATCCATGCACGTTTTTCTTCGAAGGCCACGCCGCGGCTCCCGGCTCAAGCATGGTGGACATGGATGTAAAGCCATGCGGACACGAGTCAATGTAAAGCAAAGCTGACACCAGGTCTAGTATTCTTTACATCGGCCGGTCGTCTCGGAAGACCACCCGTTGCCGTGCCCGCCGCTAGACTCGCCGCTCGGACGGCTCGGACGGCTCGGATTCGGGCGGGGCGCCGTTTCGCTGCGGTGCGCCGTGCCCGACGGGCGCGGGAATCGGGTGGCTGGAGCGACGATGGGCGCGGACGAACGCATCGAACGGGCCGGGCAGCTCTACGAACGGGCGGTCTTCGGCGGCGACCCGGCCGGGTTGCCGGTGGCAGATCGGGAACTGGACGCCGTGGAGGCGGACTTGGCGCTTGCCCGCGGCCGGGTGGCGCACGCGCGCTTCCTCGCCGATCGCAGCGCCGAGGACCCGCGTGAAGCGGCCCTGTCCGAGCGGGCCGCGGAGCTCTACCGCTCGCTCGACGACGCGCGGGGCGAGGGCGAAGCGCTGTTCTGGGTCGGCACGTTCCATCAGGTGGTCCGGGGCGACCACACATCCGCGCTGCCCGCGCTGGAGCGGTCCCTGGAACTGGCCACGAGCGTCGACGACAGGCTGACCATGTCGTACGCGCTGCGCCACCTGGGCATCGCGGCGCACATGGCCGGCCGACTGGACGTGGCGCGCGTGCGGTTGGAGGAATCGGTGCGGCTGCGCCGCGAGTTGGGCTTCTTGCCCGGCGTGGCGGCCAACATGGTCGGGCTCGCGTACATCGCGGCCGGCCAGGACCGCCGTGAGGACGCGCGGGCGCTGATCGAGGAGGCGGGCGCGATCGCGAAGACCGCCGGCGCCGAGGGCATCGTGCGCTCGGTCGAGCAGGCCCGTTCGGACCTCGCGGGCGACGTGCTCCCCTCGCCCTGAGGCCATCGCCGAGCCTTTGCGCCCTGAAGCGCGCCCGCCGCCCGAGCCCGCCGCACCCGATCGCGGCGGCGGACTCATGGCCGCGGCCCGATCCCGGTCAGGCCGTGAGCGGCTGCCGCGGGTTCCGGACGCGGCAGGATGGGCGGATGGGACGTTTGGTGTTGCGGGCCGGATCAGTGCTGGACGTACGCTCCGGCGAGCTCGGCGTGGCCGATGTCGCGGTCGCGGGCAGTCGGATCGTCGCGGTCGGGACCGGCCTCGACGGGGACGAAGCAGTCGACTGTGCGGGGCAGTTGGTGGTACCCGGGTTCATCGACTGTCATACACATGTGTGTTTGACCCAGACGCTGCGGGATCCGTTCGGACTGCCGCGCTCGGTAAGGCCGTTGTCGGCGGTACCGGTACTGCGCACGCTGTTGCAGCTCGGGGTGACCACCGTGCGCGATGCCTGGGGCGCCGATGCGGGCGTGCGGATGGCGGTCGAGCGGGGGTGGGTCGAGGGGCCGCAGGTGTTGATCAGCGTGCGGCAGGTGTGTACCACCGGCGGGATCGGTGACCACTGGACGCCCCGGGTGGGCGCGGTGGACTTCTTCGCCGACCCGGCGATGCCCGATCCCGTCTTCGACGGCCCGGATGCCGCGCGTGCCGTGGTGCGGCGGATGGTGCGGGCCGGGGCGGACTGGATCAAGGCGACGCCGTCGGGGTCGATGGCCTTCGGGCGAGGCGTGCACGACGTGCAGTTCACCGCCGGCGAGATGGCCGCGCTCGTCGACGAGGCCGCCCGGCTCGGCGGACGCGGCGTCATGGTGCACGCGCACGGGGCACGGGCGGCGGAACTCGCGGCCCGCGCGGGCGCGCGCAGCGTCGAACACGGCACCTGGCTCGACGACGCGGCGGTGGGCGCGATGGCCGAGCACGGGACCTGGCTGGTGCCGACGCTATCGTGTACGCAGACTGACCCCGCGGGGGCGCCCGAGGGCGCGGCCGAGGCCCACCGGCACGCGGTCGGCCTGGCGGTCGAGGCGGGTGTCCCGATCGCCATGGGCAGCGACAACCCGGTTCGGCCGCATACCGAGGTGCTCCGCGAGATCGAGCACCTGTCCCGGACCGGACTGGGTCCCGCCGGCGCCTTC
This sequence comes from Embleya sp. NPDC005575, assembly GCF_040605455.1. Lineage (NCBI taxonomy): Bacteria > Bacillati > Actinomycetota > Actinomycetes > Kitasatosporales > Streptomycetaceae > Embleya > Embleya sp. NPDC005575. The sequence continues at coordinate 7,819 of NZ_JBEXCV010000188.1, forward strand.
CGCGCGGCCACCCACGACGCGGCGCGGCTGCTCGGCCTCGCCGACGACCGGGGCGAGATCGCCGTCGGCAAGCGCGCCGACCTGGTCCTGCTCGCCGACACCGCCCTGGATCCGACCGCGCTGGACCGGCGCATCCGAGGCGTATGGCGCGACGGAACCCGGGTTTGTTGACCCGGCCCACCACCGCCGGCGCCCGCGCCGGGCGGTGTGCCCGGTGCGCGCGCGGACCCGCCGGCCGGCCCAGCGTCTCGGCCCACGCCTGACCTACGCCCGCGCCCGCGCCGAATCGCCTCCTGGCCGCACCCCGAGCCGAAGCGCACACACGAAGCCGATCGCACACTCGGTCCGCGTTCGCTCCCCGGCCCGCGCCGTAGCCCGCCCCGCCCCGCCCTGCCGCGACCGACCCCTCCCGGCACGTGGCTGCTACCTCGCGCTCATCCAATGTCCCCCGGTGGCCCAACCCACCAGGCGTCGGCCCGCCTGGTTCTCCAGCGTGCCGCGGGCGTTGAATCGGCCGCCGGCCGCGACTGCGTGCAGCCCGTACAGCACCGGTGTCAGCCGCTGCCGCACGTGGCCCGGGTGTCGGGCCGCCTCCGTGTCCAGCCAGGACAACGCCTCGGCCCGCTCGGCCTCGGTGCACATCGACAGGTGGAACACCGTCTGCCGCCACCCGTAGGCCGCGTCCTTGATCGTGCTCAGCGGTTTCGGGTTGCCCTGCACGCGAGCCGTCAAACGGCACACGATGGTGAACGAACGCCGGGCCAGGTCGGGCCAGTTCGGCGCCACCTCGACCGGTCCGGCCAGCGCTGCGAGATTGTGCGTGGTCAGAATCTGGGACTGCTCGATCACCGTGCCGTTGGCCGCAGGCGACCAACGGCTCCCGGCGCCGCCGCGCGCCCGGCACAGCTCGCCGAACCGGGAGACCGGCGCCGCGTCGTACGTGCGCCAATCCGCGTGGCCCCCGACCGACGCGCCGATCGCGGCGTAGTCGATGTCGAAGTACCGCTCGTACAGCGACCCCTCCAGGAGCCGACCGGCCAGCACCGCGGCCGCCAGGTACTTCCGCGAGAACCGGCCCATGAAGATGTCGGCCGCCAACTCCTCGACCCACGGCACCCGCAACCGGGCGTTGTCGGAGAGCGCGGACAACTGGCTGATCAGCGGATTGGGCAGGATGGTCGCCGGGAAGCCGTCGAGTGCGAGTTCGCCCAGGTGGGCGAGCACCGTACGGGCGTTCTCCCGGGCCTCGGTGCCCGCCTCGTGATACCCCGATACCGCCGCCACCCAGGGCAGTTCCTCGATCCGGACCTGATGCTCCAGGTTCAGCAGCAACAGCGAGCGCCGGTTGCGGAACGCGCGATGATTCGCGGTCATCAGTGTCCGCAACATGGCCTCGGGATACACCTGAGCCGTGGTCGAGGCGACCAACTGCGGTACCAGTTGGGCCAGTACCTCGGCCGAGGGCACGATGCCGCGATCGATCAGCGTGCCGATCGGCGCGCTCAGCGCACGCTCGACCGACTTCCGGATGGATGGCGGGATTTCGCTGCCCGCGGGCACTTCGCTCCGATGCTGCTCCGTCTCGGTGACCGGTTCCACCAACGCGTCGGTGTCCGGCGTGCCGGAGTCCTGCGGGAGGTCGGCCAGTCGTCGCACCACCACCCGGGCCAGTTCGTGGTGCGCGGGCAGCGTCGCGACGGCGGCCTGGCGCTCGCGCAGTTCGGCGTGCCCGGTCGAGCCCGGCAGGCCTCGCCGGCACACCATCGAGTCGACCGCGTACTGCAACATCCCGCGTCGGCGCGCGTCGAGCGGGCGAGCGGCCACCGTGTCCGCGAGTGCGACGCGCAGGATGGCCTGGTTCTCCTTCGGCCTACGGTGCTTGCCGCACAGCCGATGCTCGGCGGCGAGCACCTTGTACCGGGCCAGCAGCTCGTGCCCGCGCCGGTGCCAGTCCCGGTCCGGGACGCGGGAGAACACGCGACCCGAGTCGACCTCGGTGGTGTCCAGCCACAACGCCAGGAGTTCGTCCGCGAACGGGTTCCAGACGGTGAGCGCCTCGCGCATCGCCTCGACCGCCCGCTTCGGCCTCCGCTTGGCGAGCTCGTCGCGTGCCTGGCCGACCGTGCTCCGGTAGGCCGTGGTCGCATCCGCAGGCGGAGTCGACGTGGGCCGCGGCGCGAAGCGCAGCCGATCCGCGAACGGGTCCATGGTTTCCAGGAGTCGCAGCGCGGCGGCGCGGTCGCCCGCCCACGCCAGCCAGGCCACCACCGGCAGCGCGGCCTCCTCGGGCACGGCCACCTCGTAGCGACCGTGCTCCAGCGCCTCGGTCAGCTCGGCCAGGCCCGCGTCGGTGAGGTGATACTCGAACAGGGCGCGCCGGTCGGCGGGGACGCCCACCCGGCTCGCGGTCTCGATCTCGTGCGGCAGCAGCGGTCCGCCCGCGCACGCCTCGCCGGTGGCGAAACCGCCGCGGACCACCTCGGGCGTCACCCAGGCGGGAAACTCGGCCGTCGGTGTACGCGAACCCACCCGTAGGGATCCGCTTGTGACCCCGCGCAGTACCCGACCCCAGCGCTCGACCCGGCGCTCGGCGCGTTCGCGAGTATCCGTGTCCTCGTGGCTCGCGGCGGTCCGGAGTGCTCGGGCCAATTGCCGATCGAGGTACTCGTGGCCGACGGTCGCGGGCGAAATCCCCTGGCGCTGCTCATCGTTGTCGTTCATAGCCGGCATGGCGGGTGCTGCCCCCGCGCCCTCCGGATCCGGAGTCCGGTGCTCTACTGCTGAGCTACACGCCGTTGTTGTCGCGCCCACAGGCTAGGTGCGGCCGGGGGACGGGGACAAGCACAATATCGACGAGCGCCGGCGGCAGGCGGACCCCGGCGGCACGGTGCGCTTCGTGGAGCCCGACCGGGAAGCTCTCAGCCGGCCCGCTCGGGTTCGGCGAGGGCCGCCCCTCCGGGTTCGGCGACGGCCGTCTGCCCGGGTTCGGCGAAGGCCACCGGGTCCGTCGTGGTCGACGACTTCGCGGGTGTGGGCGGCGCCTCGGCCTCGGCGGCCGGAGTGGCAGGCGACGGGGATTGGATCGCGCGTACGTCCGGCAGCAGCAGCAAACCCGCGTTCGTGGCCACCACGAGCACCGCGCCGACCAGTAGCGGGGTGCTCGTGCCGATACTTGCCGCGACGGGAGCGGCGATGGCCAGGCCCAACGGGCGCGTGGCGAAGGAGATCAGTGTGTCGAACGAGCCGACCCGGCCCAGTGCCTCCGGCGGGATGCGGTGCTGAAGCGTGGTCTCCCACAGCGGGCTCAGCACGCCGAGACCGAACATGGCCACGAAGTAGGCGACGGCGACGACGGTCAGCGGCGCCCGTAGTGCGAGGGCGGCGAGCGGAAGCCCGTACAGGGCGGCGCCGATCGACGTGGCCACCAGTGGGCGGCGCACGGGCAACCGGGACGCGGTCAGGGCCCCGAGCAGCACGCCTGCGGTACCGACCTGGGCGATGATCACCCACGAGCGGTCGCCGCCCAATCGGTCCACCGCGATGATCGGGCCGAGGGTGAGCAGGAAGCCGGCCGCCAGGTGCCATACGCCGTGCGCGACCACATTGGCCAGGAACCAGGGATGGCGCCGGGTCTCCACCCACCCCGCGTGCAACTCGCCCAGGAACGGCCCCTGTTCGCGCTTGCGCTGGACGCGTTCGGGGCGCAGACCGCCGAATGTGGCGGCGGATGCGACGAACAGCACGCCGGTCAGGAGCGAGGACCAGCCGGCCCCGACGGCGAGCATCAGCGTGCCGGCGGCAGCGGGCGCCGCCACCCGGGCGAGGCCCTGCGCCACGCCGAGCCGGGCGTTGACCCGCAGGCGCTCCGACTGGGGCACCACCGCGACCACCAGCGTGTGGATCGGCGAGGTGCCGAACGCGACGGCGGCGCCGGTGAGCGCGGACAGGATCGCCAGGTCCGGGATCCGTGCCGGGCCCGCGAGCAGTTCGGCGCCGATCGCCAGCTGGGCGCAGGCGCGGACCAGGTCGGCGGCCAGGATCACCCGATGCGGCGGGAAGCGGTCGGCGATCACGCCCGCGACCGGGAGCAGGAGCAACATCGGCAGCAGTTCGCAGGCCAGCACCAGGCCCAGATCGGTGCCCGAGCCGGTGTGTACGAGGGCCAGCGTCAGCGTGATGGGAATGAGAGCCGTGGCAAGGGCGGCGAAGGTGCGGCCGAGCAGGAGCCGGCGCGTGGGTGGGGTCATGGCACGAGAATGTATTTCGCCAGCGAATCATTCGTCAACGAAAACTCCGCGACCCAGCATAATGGCCGCATGCGCGGTGAAGGCCGGGAACAGAGACGGGTACGGGACGGTGCCGCCGACGGGCGGGGCGGGCCCGAGGTCGAGGGCGCGGCCGACGGGCAGGGCGCGCCCGATGGCGAGGGCCCGGTGGAGGTGGCGGCCCAAGCCCCAGCCCCAGCCCGGGCCCAAGCCGACGCCGAGCCGGAAGTCGTCGATGCCGAGGATTCCGTCGACCGTCACATCGCGCGCTGGCGGCACAAGGCGCCGTTCGACGAGCGGGTCGAGGGGATCGTCACCCGAATCCAGATGCTGACCAAGCACGTGGCGCAGGTCAAAGGGCGCGCCCTTGCCGAGGTCGGTCTGCAGGCCTTCGAGTTCGACACCCTGCACCGACTGGCCTCGCGCGGGGAGCCCTACCGGGCCACGCCGTCCGAACTGGCCGCAGAGCTGATGGTGTCGCCGGCCGGGATCACCGGCCGGTTGCACACCCTGGAGGAGGCCGGTTCGATCCGGCGCATCCGCGGCACCGACGACCGTCGCCGGGTCGACGTCGAACTCACCGAGCCGGGCCGCGCCCGCTGGATGGCCGCGATGACACTGCTCGACCGCGCCGAGCGCACGATGGTCGGTCCCCTGGACGAGACGGATCAGGACGTACTGATCGCGCTGCTGAAGCGGATGCTGCTGCGCGTGGAGAACACGCGCTGAGACGTGCCGGGGATGCTGTCGCGCAGCCTGGTCGGCCGGGCGGCCCTCGGACCCGAACCACGGTCGCGACGACGAGCGGCTTGTGGTCCGAGCCCGGGTCCCGAGCCCGAGCCCGGGTCCCGAGCCCGAGCCCAGGCCCCGAGCCCGAGCCCAGGCCCGGGACCCGGAGTCCCGGGACACGCACAGGCAGCCGATCCGCGCGTCGATTCCGAGTGCTCCCGGCGCCCCCGGTGCGGCTCTCGGTCAGTTCTTGACGGCCCGCAGCACCACGAACTTCGGGTCACTGGCCACGATGTCGCAGTTGCCGAACAGCCGGCGCAGCTTCACGTGGTAACCCAGGTGCCGGTTGCCGATCACCCACAGCTCGCCGCCGGAGCGCAGCGCCGCGCGCGAACCGGCGAACATCCGCCACGAGATGGCCTCGGTGGTGGCCCGATGGGTGTGGAACGGCGGGTTGTTCAGCACCAGGTCGACGCTTTCGGCGGCCACGTCCGTCAGACCATCGCCCACCGCGAACTCGGCACCGGCATCCGAGCCCAGGTTCTCCTCGAACGTGGCCCGCGCCGATGCCACGGCCTGATGCGACTCGTCCACGAACAACACGTCCGAGCGCGGGTTGGCCAGCATGACCGCGGTGCCCACCACGCCGTTGCCGCAGCCCAGGTCCACCACCCGGTCGCGACCGGTGCGGCGCGGGAGGTTGCGCAGCAGGAAGCGGGTACCGATGTCGAGCCGGTCGCCACAGAAGATGCCCGCGTGGTTGGTGGCCACGATCCCGGACCCCGCACCGACGTCGGCGGGCAGCGTGTAGCTGCGCGGCCAGGGGCTCGCGGTACGCGGGAGGGTGGGGTCGGGCGTGGTGAAGATCAGTCGGGCCTTCTTCACCGCGAGCGAGGTCCGGGTCGGGCCGATGATGCGCTCGAACAGCTTGAGCGTGGAGGTGTGGATCTCCGTGGTCATCCCGGTGCCGACCACGACGGTGTCCGCGTGCACGCTCGGCGCGAGCCGGTGCAGCTGGTCCTCCAGCAGGGCCAGGTTCTTCGGGACCCGGACGATCAGTACGTCGATGCGCTCCGGCGGCGCGTCCCGGGTGGAGAGCAGCTCCACCCAGTCGGGGTCCGCCTCGTTGCGCGCCAAGTTGGCCCGAGTGGCCTCCTGGCCGAGGAAGGAGTCGCTGATCTGTACCGGCCGGGACTCGGCGAGCGCGGTGACCAGCGCGCCCCATCGGTCGCCCACCACCACGACGCTGCCGGACAGATCCGTCGGCTTTTCGTCGTCGATCCCGGCGAGGTGCCGCAGCACGTATTCGTCGGCCGCGTCCCATGCGCGCAGCAGATCGCGGGGATCCTCGGGGTAACGGGTGAGCTCGAACTCGCCGGAAGGCGCAGAGAAACGGTTCATTGTCCACTCAGCCTATCCGGGCCCGGCCCGTCCCCCGGCCGCGCGCCTGTTCGTACCGCCTCCGAGTCCGGGCCGGCGGCGAGCGTCGCACGCGGTGCCGGCAGCGCGATGCCGCCCGCGTCGTCCGGTACCCGGCCATCGGGGCGAACGGTGACGGCTACACGATCGGCGTCGTCACGGCGGTGCCGTTCGTGCTCGTCGTCGGCGTACTCGCCTACCACCGTCTGTGGCGCGACGGCCTGCTTTCGGGGCGTCGACTCCAGCTCGACCCGGTCGCCGGCGCCGCCATCGTGATCCCGTTCGTGGTGCCGGCACCGGCCTTCGGCAAGCTCGTGTTCTGAACGATCGTGCCACGTGTCGGGCTGTCGGTGTCCGTCGGTGTCCGTCGGTGCTCGTCGGCGTTCGTCGACCCGCGTGCGCTGTGCGTCCGGGGGCGCACGGGCCTACCCGCGGATGTCCTCGGGGGTGGGCCCGAATCCGACGGAGCGTCAGCCCGCGTCGTCGAGGCCGAAGCGGCCGGCCAGCTCGGCCCCGGCTCGGCGGAGCCAGTGCGCGGCGTCGGCCTGGGCCGCGGTCGCC
>NZ_JBEXCV010000189.1:0-14765 GCF_040605455.1 Embleya sp. NPDC005575
AGGCCGGCCAGGCCGTCTCGAACGACCGCCTCGGTTCGGGTGACCACGTCGACCAGCTCGGGGCGACCTGACTCGCGTCGCGCAGCGGGTCGTCGCGCGACGCGCTGACCCGCGGCGGCCCGTTCCGGGCCGGCCCGTGCCTGGAACTGGGGTCGGGGACGGGGCTGTTCACTCCGCTCCTGGCCGGGGTGTTCGCGCCGGTGGTGAGCGTGGACGTGTCCATGGCGATGCTGCGCCGGGCCGCGGAGCGTTCCCCGGTGCGGGTGTGCGCGGACGCCGCCGCACTGCCGCTGGCCGACGCTTCGGTAACGGTCGTCGCGGCGGTCGACATGCTGCTGTTTCCCGCCGAGACCGCCCGCGTGCTCGCACCGGACGGGGTGCTGCTGTGGGTGAACCAGCTCGGGACCGACGGTCCGCTGCACCTGACTACCGCCGACGTCGCCGCGGCTCTGCCCGGTGCCTGGGACGCCGTTGAGGCGGACGCCGGGTGGGGCACTTGGGCGGCCCTGCGCCGCGCCCGCTGACCGCGTCTGCGGGCCGGACGGCCTCGACGCCGGGGTCGGCCGGCCGGTCCCGGGGGTACGCCTGCACGGGTCCCGAACCTCTCGGCGGAGCGAGTTGCCGCGATCACCACATCGGAGACGGCGAGCGGCGTGGAGGCTGCGGCGTATGCCGTCCCGCCGCCGTGTGCGCGATGACCTCGTCGCCGATCGCCCGTACGCGTGGGGCGCGGTCGTGCGACCGCGAGGCGCTCGGTGTGTCATGGGCCGCCGCGTTGGTGGCGTGGGGCGGGTGCCCGGCCCGCTCGTGCTGCGCCGGCCGTGCCTGCCGCGCCAGTCGGACTCGATGGGGGTTCGCACCGCGACCCGGGTCTGTGGCGGGTGGGGAGCGCCCGCGTCCGTGAGTCGCAGGTCGGCGGGGCGGGATGGGGCGGGGCGGGTCAGTGCATGCCGTGCACGACGGCGTGGCCCTTGCCTGCGGAGATGAGCGCCTTGTTGACGGGGGTGGTGACGGCGAACGCGAGGGCGAAGGCGGCGGCGAGGGTGCCCCAGAACAGGCCGTCGCCGAGGCCGGCGTCCATGGCGCCGGGGTAGAGCATCATGAAGGCGTTGTCGATGATCTCCATGACGATGATGGAGACCGTATCGGCGGCCAGGGCCACCTTGATCATCGCGCCGAACGAGAGGCCGGCCTTGCGGATGCCGAACAGCGTCAGGCCGTAGCCGAAGAGGAAGGCGAGTGCGACGGCCGCCACGATCGTCTCCATGTTGCCCCAGCCGAGGGCGGTGCCGATGGCGAGGCCGAGGATTTCCCCGATGGCGCAGCCGGTCAGGCAGTGGGCGGTCGCGAGGGCCGACATCTTCCACGTCGCCGGCCCGTGGTCGTGCCCGCCGTGGTGCCCGGAGTGGTCGTCGTGCCCCGAGTGATCGTGTTCGGTGTGGTTTCCGTGCCGGGAGTGGTCGGCAGGTCCGCCGGCGGCGTGTTGCTCGTGAGGACCGGCGTTCGTGTGGTGGCCTTCGTGTGCGTCCGGTGCCGCCTGGCCGGATGGTTCGTGTGCTTCGTGTGCGCCGTGATGGCCGTCGTGCCCGGCGTGGGTGTGGCCGTGATCGTGGTGTTCGTGCATCGGGTTGCCCATGCTGTCCCCCCGTGTCCGCCTGAGCGGGATACCCGGTATGGGTATTTTCTGACGGCGAGAAAGCTATGGGGGATCGACCATGATCGTCAAGAGCGTCCGGGGGCCCGTATTCCCGGGACTTCGGCTGCTCGTCCCCTTCGGGCGGATGGCCCCGGTCGCGCCGCGTTCGTAGGGGGCGGCCGGGGCGTGTCCGTGGGGGCGGCCGGGGTCGGCGGGGTGCGAGGAGTGGCGGGCCGCCGCGGATCTCACCGTGTGGTCGGGTCGGGTCGCGGTTGCTTGTGCGACGGTGTGCCTGCGGTCAGGCGCCGCAGGGCGGCGTGGAGGAGGCAGGACGCCGCGCATTTGGCGGCGGGGTGACGCAGCGCGCGGCGCAGCAGGTCGGCGGGCGGGGTCGCGGGTTCGTTCACGGTGTGCCGTTCTGCTTCTGGTTCGGTTCTTCGCGGGTGTCGAGGAGTGCGGTGAGGTCGTGGGGTGCGGGTTCGATGATGAGGGTGCCGTCGGGGAGGGTGAGGGTAGGGACGCGGCGTCCGCCGCATTGGAGGCGGTAGACGGTCTTGCGGGCCGTTTTGTCCTCGTCGATGTCGAAGTAGTGGTAGGGGATGCCGCGTTCGTCGAGCAGTGCGCGGATCTCGGCGACGGTGGGGCACCATGACGTGCCGTACATCCGGATCTCCTCCATGGTGGTGCTCCCGGCTCTGATCGGCCTGTGCCGCCGACCGGGGATGCGGTTGGCGGCACAGGGGTGGACGGGGCGGTGCCGCGGGCGAGTTCAGCCGGCCTTCGCGGTCTCGCGGTCGGTGGCGCCGTCGGTGGTCGGGGCGGGGTTGGTGCGCAGGGTGACGGCGGCGAGCAGGGCGCCGGCGGCGGCGATGGCGGCGGCGCCGAGGAACGCGGCGGAGAAGCCGTTGGTGAGCGCGTCGGGGTTGCCCATTTCCTGGGCGCCCTTGGCGGCGGCGACGGCGGTCATGGCGGCGAGGCCGAGGGCGGAGCCGATCTGGTAGCTGGTGTTGACGATGCCGGAGGCGAGGCCGCCTTCCTCGGGGCGGGCGCTGGAGATGGCGGTGCCGAGGGAGGGGATGAAGGCGAGTGCCATGCCGATCGCGGCCAGGAGCGAGGCGGGCAGGACGTCGACCCAGAAGTTGCCGTCGGCGCGGACGAAGGACAGCCACAGCATGCCGCCCGCGAGGCCGGCGAGGCCGGCGACGGTCAGCGTCTTCGGGCCGAACTTGGCGATCAGGCGCGGTGCGACGGTGATCATCATGACCATGATGGCGACGGTCATCGGCAGCAGCGCGGAGCCGGAGGCGAAGGCGCCCAGGCCGAGGACCTGCTGGAGGTAGAGGTTGAGGAAGAACCACATCGGCACCCACGCGGCGGCCATCAGCAACTGGGCGAGGTTGGCGGCGCCGAGGTTGGGGGTGCGCAGGATCCGCAGCGGCATCAGCGGTTCGGACTTCTTCGACTGCACCAGCAGGAACAGCGCGATCAGGACGATGCCGCCGGCCAGGACGAGCAGGGTCTCGGCGGAGCCCCAGCCGGTTTCCGGGGCGCGGACGACGGCGTAGACGGCGGCGGCGAGTCCGCCGGTGACCAGGGTCGCGCCGAGCCAGTCGATCGAGCCGCGTCGGGCGGGCGCGGCCGGCATGAGGGACGGGGTGGCGACCAGGGCGAGGACGACCACGGGCAGGTTGATGTAGAAGACCCAGGGCCAGCTGGCGTATTCGGTGATCAGGCCGCCGAGGAACACGCCCGCTGTGCCGCCGGCCGGGGCCGCGGCGCCGTAGAGGGCGAACGCCTTGGTCAGTTCCTTCGGGTTGTTGCCGAACAGCATCATCAGCAGGGTGAGGGCGGACGGCGCGATCAGCGCGGCGCCGGCGCCCTGTACGGCGCGGCCGACGAGTTCGATCCAGACCTCGTTGGCGGCGCCCGCGGCGATCGATCCGACGCCGAGGATCGCCCAGCCGGCGGAGAACATGCGCTTGGCGCCGAACAGGTCGGACAGGCGTCCGCCGAGCAGCAGCAGGCCGCCGAACGCGACGACGTAGGCGTTGAAGACCCAGGACAGGTCCTCCTGGGAGAAGCCCAGGTCACCCTGCATCTCCGGCAGGGCCACGCCGATGATCGACGTGTCCATGATGACCATGAACTGGGCCAGCGCGATCAGTGCGAGCGCCGTCCAGCGGCGCGGGTTCGGTGGGGCCTGGGTCTGGGACATCTCGATCACTCCGGATAGGGGAGGGGGGTATGCAGGCGTTGAGGAACATACCCTAGGGGGGTACTGTCTGCAACAGTCCGAGATGAAGGAGGCCGGGAGATGACCGGTTACGACAGCGACAAGGACGCCTACCTCGCCCGCCTCAAGCGGGTGGAAGGCCAGGTCAGGGGCCTGCACCGGATGGTGGACGCCGACGCCTACTGCATCGACGTGCTCACCCAGGTCTCCGCCGCCACCAAGGCGCTCCAGGCGGTCGCGCTGGTGCTGTTGACGGATCACCTGGGTCATTGCGTGGCCGAGGCCGCCGGCCGGGGCGGCGCCGAAGGGGACGCGAAGGTCAAGGAGGCGGCCGACGCCATCGCCCGACTGGTGCGCTCCTGAGGGGAGTTCGCCGCGCCGGGGGGCCGCCGACGGAAAATAAATCGGCCTCCCCGACTTGACTGCATACCCATGGGGGGTATGTTTGACGACGTACTCGCCGAACGGGCCGCACGCCGAGCGGTCCGGGAACCAGGAGGCTTCGCCATGAGCACGACCACTTCCACCGCCGCCGTCTCGACCTACACCGTCAAGGGCATGACCTGTGGCCACTGCGTCTCGTCGGTCAAGGGCGAGGTCGGCAAGATCGACGGCGTCACCGCGGTCGAGGTCGACCTCGCGGCAGGCAAGGTCACCGTCACCGCCGACAGGCCCATCGACGACGCCGCGGTGACCGCCGCGGTCGACGAGGCGGGCTACGAGGTCGTCGCCCCGGCCGCCGAGGAGCCCTCGGCGGGCGCGAGCTGCTGCGGCACCTGCCACTGACACCCCGAGGCATCGGCGCCCCCGCCCCGGGGGCGCCGCAACCCCTCTTCCCCTCGTGACGAGGGCCGGGCACCGGCAACCGTGACAGCGAAACGAGACCAGGAGCATCAGCGATGAACACGGTCACCAAGGTCGGCGCTTTCGGTGCCGGCGTCCTCCTCGCCTTCGGGGCCGCGTTCGGCGTGGGCCACGCCGTCGGCCCGGTCGGCTCCGACCCCGAGCCCGCCCACGACAAGCACGGCGGCAAGACCGCGACCACCGATCCCGCCCACGGCGGCGACCACGACGTCGCACCACCCACGTCCGTGCCCCCGGCCGCGGCGGAATCACCGGGCGGCCTTCAGGTCTCCGAGCGCGGGTACACCCTCGCCCCGGCCGGCGATCCGCTCCCGGTCGGCGTCGCGACGGATTTCCGGTTCCGCGTGCTGGGCCCCGACGGCAACCCGTGGACGCGCTACGACCGCGCCCACGACAAGGACCTGCACCTGATCGTCGCCCGCCGCGACCTGTCCGGATTTCGGCACGTGCACCCGGTCCTCGGCGCGGACGGCACGTGGAGCGTCCCGCTGACGTTCGCGAGTGCCGGCGCCTACCGCGTGTTCGCGGACTTCGCCCCCACCGGCGACCCGGCCGGCCCGCTCACCCTGGGCGCGGACGTCTTCGTCGCCGGCGGTTACGAACCGGCCCCGCTGCCCGCACCGGCACGGACCGCGACCGTCGACGGCTACACCGTCACCCTCGACGGCGACCTTGCCGCCGGAAAATCCGGCCTGCTCACCCTGAACGTGAGCAAGGACGGCCGTTCCGTCACCGACCTCCAGCCCTACCTCGGCGCCTTCGGCCACCTGGTCGCGTTGCGCCAGGGCGACCTCGCCTACCTGCACGTCCACCCCCAGGGCGCACCCGGCGACGGCAAGACCCCCGCAGGCCCCGGCATCGCCTTCCACGCCCAGGCCCCCAGCGCCGGGAACTACCGCCTCTACCTCGACTTCCGACACGAGGGCACCGTGCGCACCGCCGAGTTCACCGTCGCCGTCACCACCCCCGGGGCACCCGCGGCACCTGCGACGACGCCCGTCGCGCCGCCCGCCGATCCGGGACACGGCAAGCACGCCCACTAGACCCCTTCCACCCCGGAGAAGACCCGCACACTTGGCCCGGGTACCCCCTGGGGGTATGATTGGGGTGTGATCGCGGGCCTGCACCGGCCGCCACCGCCCCGGGCCCGCGACGGCCACACCGCACCACGACACGAGAAGGAGAGGGCGATGAGTTCGAGCACCGAGACCTCGGCGCCGCAGGACACCGGGCAGATCGAGTTGTCGATCGGCGGCATGACCTGCGCCTCGTGCGCGATGCGCATCGAGAAGCGGCTCAACAAGCTCGACGGCGTGACCGCGACGGTCAACTACGCCACCGAGAAGGCCAAGGTCATCTACGCCGGCGACATCGCGCCGACCGATCTCGTCGCCCAGGTCGAGGCCGCCGGATACACCGCCGAACTCCCCGCCCCGCCCGAAGCCGCCGGATCGTCCGACGAGGCGGTGCCCGGCGCGGACCCGGACGGGGGTCGGGTCCGTGCCCTGCGCGACCGGCTGCTGATCTCGGCCGTGCTGACCGTGCCGGTGATCGCGATGGCGATGGTGCCGGCCCTGCAGTTCACCAATTGGCAGTGGCTCTCCCTCGCGCTGGCCTGGCCGGTCGTCGTGTACGGCGCGTGGCCGTTCCACAAGGCCGCGTGGACCAACCTGCGGCACGGCACCTCGACCATGGACACGCTCGTGTCGATGGGCACCCTCGCCGCGCTCGCGTGGTCGGTGTACGCGCTGTTCTGGGGTACCGCCGGCATGCCCGGAATGACCCACGCGTTCTCCTTCGCCATCGAACGCAGCGACGGCGCGGGCAACATCTACCTCGAAGCCGCCGCCGGCGTCACCACCTTCATCCTCGCCGGCCGCTACTTCGAGGCCCGTGCCAAGCGCCGCTCCGGCGCCGCGCTCAAGGCCCTGCTCGAACTCGGCGCCCGCGACGTCGCCGTCCTGCGGGAGGGCCGCGAGGAGCGCATCCCGGTCGAACAACTCGCCGTCGGCGACCTGTTCGTGGTCCGCCCCGGCGAGAAGATCGCCACCGACGGCGTCATCGACCAGGGCGCCTCCGCCGTGGACGCCTCCATGCTCACCGGTGAATCCGTCCCCGTCGAGGTCCGCCCCGGCGACACCGTCACCGGCGCCACCGTCAACGCAGGCGGCCGACTCGTCGTCCGCGCCACCCGCATCGGCGCCGACACCCAACTCGCCCAGATGGCCCGCCTGGTCGAGGACGCCCAGAACGGCAAGGCCCAGGTCCAACGCCTCGCCGACAAGGTCTCCGGCATCTTCGTGCCCATCGTCATCGCACTGGCCGCCGCCACCCTCGGCTTCTGGTGGGGCACCGGACAGGGCATCGCAGGCGCCTTCACCGCCGCCGTGGCCGTCCTGATCATCGCCTGCCCGTGCGCCCTGGGCCTGGCCACCCCCACCGCCCTTATGGTCGGCACCGGCCGCGGCGCCCAACTCGGCATCCTGATCAAGGGCCCCGAAGTCCTCGAATCCACCCGCCGCGTCGACACGATCGTCCTGGACAAGACCGGCACCGTCACCACCGGCCGCATGACCCTGCTGGAGACCCACCTCGCCGACGGCGAGAACACCGACCAGGTACTGCGCCTGGCCGGCGCCCTGGAGAACGCCTCCGAACACCCCATCGCCCAGGCCGTCGCCAAGGGCGCCGGCGAACGCGTCGGCGACCTGCCCGACCCCGAGGACTTCGCCAACGTCGAGGGGCTCGGCGTCCAGGGCATCGTCGAAGGACACGCCGTCCTGGTCGGCCGCACCCGCCTGCTCACCGAATGGGCCCTGGACCTGCCCATCGAACTGGAGCGCGCCATGGCCGACGCCGAGGCGCTCGGCCGCACCGCCGTCGCGGTCGCCTGGGACGGCAAGGCCCGCGCCGTCCTGGTCGTCGCCGACGCGGTCAAGCCCACCAGCGCCGAGGCAATCCGCCGCTTCCGCGAACTCGGCCTCACCCCGATCCTGCTCACCGGCGACAACACCACCGTCGCGAACACCGTCGCCCAACAGGTCGGCATCGCACCCGAGCACGTTTTCGCCGAGGTCATGCCCAAGGACAAGGTCGACGTCGTCACCCGCCTCCAGGCCGAAGGCAAGATCGTCGCCATGGTCGGCGACGGCGTCAACGACGCCGCCGCCCTCGCGAAGGCCGACCTGGGCCTGGCGATGGGCACCGGCACCGACGTCGCCATCGAGGCCTCCGACCTCACCCTGGTCCGCGGCGACCTGCGCGCCGCGGCCGACGCGATCCGCCTGTCCCGCAAGACCCTGGCCACCATCAAGTCGAACCTGTTCTGGGCGTTCGCCTACAACGTCGCCGCCCTCCCCCTCGCCGCCTCCGGACTCCTCAACCCCATGCTCGCCGGCGCCGCGATGGCCTTCAGTTCGGTCTTCGTCATCAGCAACAGCCTTCGCCTGCGCGGCTTCAAGGCACTCGCCGACGAAACCCCTCCCACCTCGATCACCCCACGCCCCGAGCCCGCCCTCGCCGAGGCAAACGCCTGAATCAGCACCGCACCGGATGGCCCCGTCGAAACAATCGGCGGGGCCATCCGGCCGTGCCGAGACATGTCGAGGGACGTGGCCACCTAATCTGGAACCCAAGGATCGGACCGGGAGAGCCATCGGGAGGTGGGACACGTGAACATGGGAACCACCGTCCACACCCCGCATGACGGGCGCCTTTCCGGCGCCGTGCTCACCCGACTGGTGCTGCTGCTCCTGCTGACGGTCGGCGTGATCGGCATGCACACCCTCGGTCACCCCGGTGAAGCATCCGCCGCGGCCTCGCCGACGCCCACGGGGGCGCCCGCATCCTCGATGCACGAACCGGCGGCGCCCGCCCATCACGAGGACTGTCCGCCCCGGGGCTGCGGCGACCCGCGCAACGACCACGGCTCCGAGCACGGGACGGATCCGGCCTCGATCTGCGTGGCGGTCCTCGTCGCGGGAATCGGCGCCCTCGCAAGCGCCGTCGCCCTGCTCGCGCTGCGCCGCCGGCGCGACCACCGCGTCCTTCGGACGCAGGCGCGGTGGGCACATCTCAACCTGGGTCTGCCTCCACCGCGACCACCCGACCTCGCTCTCCTGCGAGTGCTGCGCATATAGGCCGGCGCCCCCGTCGCGGGCCCCGGCACGCGACCTCGCGCCCCGTAACGCGTCTTCGGGTCCCCTCCGTCGGAGCGGACCCGCGCATTCCCAGGAGAAGCACCATGAAGCGACTTTCCCGCGCCCTCGCCCTGACCACCGCCGCCGCGACCGGCGCGCTGATCCTCGCCGCCTGCGGCAGCGACGACAAGGGCCACGACATGGACACCATGGACAAGCCGTCGGCGTCGGCCCCGGCGAACCCCCCGGCCGCGCCGGGTACCCCCGCCCCCACGTCGGCGGGCGTGTTCAACGACGCGGACGCGATGTTCGCGCAGATGATGATCCCCCACCATGAGCAGGCCGTCGAGATGGCCAAGGAAGCCCCCGCCAAAGCGGCCAATCCCGAGGTGAAGAAGCTCGCCGCCGCGATCGAGCAGGCTCAGGCCCCCGAGATCGCGCAGATGAAGGGCTGGCTCGCCGGCTGGGGCAAGCCCACCGCCGCGCCCGGCGGAATGAGCCACGGAGACGGCATGATGTCGGACGCCGACATGACCAGGTTCAAGGCATCCACCGGCGCCGAGTTCGACAGGCAGTTCCTCACCATGATGATCGCCCACCACAACGGCGCGATCACCATGGCCGAGACCGAACTCGCCAAGGGCACCAACCCCGACGCCCGCAAACTCGCCGAACAGATCAAGACCTCACAGGCCGCGGAGGTCCAGCACATGCGGCAACTCCTCGGCGCCAAGCCGGGCTCCACGCCGTCCATGCCGTCGATGCCCGGCATGGACCACTGAACCACCCCGGTCCGCCGTCGCGCGACGGCGCGACGGCGGACCGGGTGCCCCGGCCAAAAGCGCCGGAGTGGGACCGTCCGGCCCGAGCGTGAAGGTGCGCCCGCCGTCCGGCCGCGACCGCTGCACGCAGGGGTGGTTTCCCAGACTTGGCCGACCGATGTGGTGCCACCGCTGATCCGCCGACGCCGCCGGTACCCGGCCCGGCCGGCCATGCCTGGAATGGCGCCGGCTACGAATGGTCCGTCGAACGCCCATCGGCCCCGCTCGTGGCTGCGGCGGCGGCCGTGGACCGGCGGGCCGAGAGCAGGCGGGCCAGAAGGACGGCGGTGGCCACCGCGGGAGCGATGTGGAGGATGCCCGTGGCCTGGAAGACCAGGTCGAACGGCTCGTCGGACGGGTAGCCCTGCTACCCCGGCAACGACGACCTCGACTGGGCGCGTCTCGCCCACCGCGCACAGCCCGGGGCACGCCACGTCGTGCTGGAACTGGGTGAGGTCCCAGGCCTCTTCGACGGCTTGGACCGCCCCTTCGCCCTGGACGCGGTCGGCCCCTCTGCCGCGAGCCCCTTGCGGGCCGCGCATCTGTGGCGACGCGTACGCGCGGAGGGCGCGAACGTCCTGATGTCCGGGAAAGGTGGCGACGAAGCACTTCTCGCGCCGCTGTCGTATCTGTCCGCGGCCGCGCGCCGATCACCGATCACGGCACGGCGCCACGCACGCGGCTGGGCGGCGCTGCGCGGCACCACACGGGGGGCGATCCGCGCGCAGGGGACATCCCCCGGATCCCACGCCTCATGGCTGGGCGGATGGCCGGCCGGCGCGGAAGGACCGACGTGGGAAAGCGGTCGGTGGACTCCGCCATGGCTCACTCCAACGGCCCGCCGATCCCTTCTCCACCAGGTCGAGCGAGGCATGACGCGTGGTCCGGTCCACGATCGCCCGCATCAGCACGGCGCCATGGCCGCCGTACGGGCAATCGCCCGACTCAACAGGCTGCAAGCCGACGCCGCACTCGGGTTCGGCGTCGTCATGGCCTATCCCTACGCGGACCGAGCCGTGATCGACGCCGCGCTCGCGGTGCGTGCCGAAGACCGCACCAGCCCGTTCGCTCCCAAGCCGTTGCTGACCATCGCAATGCGCGGCATCGTCCCCGCCGCGAACCTGGCCCGACGCACCAAGGCGGATACGACACCGACGCCCACCGAGCGGCCAGGACTCACCACGCCACGATCGCCGCACTTCTGGGCCGCGAATCCGCGCTCGCGGACCACGGCCTGATCGGCCCCGGCGTCCTGGCCGAACACCTCGCCGCCTGGCCGAGCGCCGACAACGGCGTCGACGACGTCCTGGTCAACCTCACGCTCGCCGCCGAACTGTGGGTCCGCACCGCCGAAGGCCGCCCCTTGACCCTGCAACCAGAAAGGCAAGCCACACCATGACCGCCACCCTGGCCCCGGGCACACGACTCCTGACCGACCCCACAGACGGCTCCGGCACCCTCCTCGGCCCCGGGGGCAACGTGTGGACCCTCAACCCCAGCGCGGTCGTCGCCCTGCGCGTCCTGGCCCAGGGAGGCGACTGCGACCAGGCCGAGACGGCGCTCGCCCGCGCGACCGCTACCTCGCGTCCAGCCTGGTCCTCCAGCGCCTGGACGGCGTGCCCACCAACTTCATCCGCGCCATCAACGCGCACGTCGACCCGCCCGACCTCGCGGTCGTCCTGACCGCGTCAGCCGACACCATCACCCGCCGCCTGACCGCCCGCGGCGCACACCACCGCTTCGAAGACGACCCCGACAACGTCCGGCGGGAACTGGACCTGTACGAACAGGCGATCCCCATCCTCGAATCCACGGCCGTGCGGGTCCTGCGGGTGGACGCGACCACCGTCACCCCCGAGGGTGCCGCAGACGCGATCCTGCGCGTTGCGGGCCTCGACTGGGCTACCGTCCCACGCACCCGAAGCGCCACCACCGAACCCGGATAGCCCATGACCCCCAGCAGTCCCGTCATCGACGTGCACCTGATCCTGCGCGACGGCGACAAGATCCTCCTGTCCCAGCGAGCCGGGTCCTACGGCCACGGCCTGTGGCACGCCCCCTCCGGCAAGCTCGACCCCGGAGAACCCCTCACCGCGGCCACTGTCCGCGAGGCCCACGAGGAAACCGGCGTGGTGGTCGACCCCGACCATCTCCGCCTCGTCCACACCGTCCACCACCACCAGGGCGACGGCGCCCCCGACCGGATCGGATTCTTCTTCGAGGCCACCCGCTGGGAAGGCGAACCCGCCAACCGCGAGCCGGACAAGTGCATCCGCCTCGCGTGGTTCACCGTTCACGACCTGCCGGAGGACCTGATCCCCTACCCGGCGGCCGGGCTCCTCGGCTACCTCGAAGGAGACACCGACATCACGATGCACGGATGGCCGGCCCCCAGGGACTGAGCGTCGAGCAGCGATTCATCCTCGATCGGTCATGACCCGGCGCATCGGCGCGGGTCCGGGGTCGGCGATCGCCGGCCCGTCACCGCTGCGGTCGTAGGCCGTATCGAGCAGAAGGTCGGCCGGGGGTGTCCGCGACCACGGAGCCTCGCGGTACGACCGACCCGGCCCAGGAACCCGGACCCGGCGGTGCCGGGTCCGGGTGGCACCGCCGGGTTTATGCGCGCGGGTCACGCTAGCCCGAGTACGACCCGACCGAGAGGCGACGTCGGGCGATTCAGGAAGTTGAGGATCAACCGGAGTTGCTGGGTCGGGCGCGCCCCGGCCGCGGCCGAAGGTCGCGTCGCCGCCCCCAGGCGGCTCGCGGCGAAGCCGCGAACACTGCCCGCCCTCGGCTACACGAGAGCCAGTGCTTCCCGCTCGTCCAACTCGGCCTTGGCGGACGTGAGCAACCTCAGACCGGTTCGCTCACTGACGGAGAGACGCCTTCCGACCTCCGCTCCCGTCAGCCGTGGTTCGTCGTCGGGCGTCTCCATGATCATGGCCACGATCTGGAGCACCCTTCGGTCTGTGCGCGCCGCATCGGTGACCGCTTCCGAGTCTGGCGAGGTTCGAGCCGCCGGGAACCGCATGCCGACCGGCCTCGCCGGGTTGACCCCCATCGACGGCCGTGTCATGGCCGGCGGCTGGCGGTTGTTCGTGGATGGTGTCCCCCATGGGGGACATTGATTCGGTCGTGGCGGCGGATGACGTGGCGATGTCCGGCACGAAGGAAAGTGGCGGGTGAGGCTGTCCAGGATCGCCGCCGCCATGGCTGGCGGATTCCGCAGGCGGCAGTCCACCGGTCGTGGCGGCGGATTCCGGGATGGCTGGCTCTGCCGTTTCGATGCTGTGGCGGCGGCCGGCGGCGGCGGGGAGCGCGATGTCCCCCATGGGGGACATCCGATCGACCACGGCTGCGCCCGGCTCCGAAGCGGCCACCTCGGACCCGTGGCGGCGGCTGGCGGCGGAATCGTGGGCGGGGTTCTCCACACGGTGGTTCGGTGCCGTGTCGCGAGCACGCGCGTTGCCACCATCACGTTCGGACACGCGCGCCTCCGGGGCGGATGAGCGGTCGGCGGTCCGTGGCCACCACGCCGACCGCCGTGTGCGTCGAGGTGAGGGCGACCGGCGACGCGGTGCGAGAACCCAACCCGAAGCTCGACAGCACCTCAACCGAGCCACTCGATCCGGAAGCCGCCGGTCACGGCGGCCCCCGGGGGTGTGGTGTCGTTGGTTTCGGGGGTGGGTGGCGGATGCGGATCGGTTGGCGGTTCGGTGGGTGTGGGTGGAGGGCGGGTTGTGATCGAGGCGGAGTTGAAGGCTTCGGTGGGTGATGTCGTGGGCCTGCGCGGTGCGCTGGAGCGGCTCGGGGGTGGTGGGCCGGACGAGGTGTATGTGGACACCTATTACGACGACGCGGATCGGGCGTTGGCGCGTTCTGATCGGGAGTTGCGGATCAGGACGGTTCGGGGCGCGGATGCGACGGTGTCCGTGCTGACGTACAAGGGTGCGCGGGTCGAGGCGGTGTCGGGGTCGAAGCCCGAGCACGAGACGCGCGTCGAGGACGCCGCCGGTGCGGATGCGGTGTTGCGGGGGCTCGGGTTCGTGCCGACGATCCGGTTCGAGAAGCGGTGTCGGAACTACGTGTTCGAGCGGGGCGGTCGGCGTCTGTTCGCGTCTCTGGTGGAAGTACCGGAGCTCGGCGAAACATTCGTCGAGGTCGAGACCCTGGTGGCGGACGAGGGTCAGGTGACTGCGGCGCTGGAGGTGGTGCGGACGGTGCTTGCCGACCTCGGGGTGCCGCGCGAGGCGCTGACGAACGAGACGTACACGGATGCGGTGGCGGCGCGCAGGGCGGGGGTCGGGACGGAGCCGGAGGGCGGGACCGGAATCCAGCCGGAAGCCCGGGGTTCGGGCCGAGGCTGAGCCCGGGGCCGAGCCCGGGACCGAGTGCGAATGCGAGTCCGGCTCGTGACCCGCGGGTGACCGGAGGAGGCCGCGGGGGCAAGGCGGGGGGTCGGTGCGGGGGTTCGGCCGCCTGTGGGGACGGGTCGGCGGGCGGCCGGAAGGGGCGGGCCCTGGTCGGGGTGGGCGCAACCGGTCAAGGAATCGAGGTGATCGGCTCGGTTTCCGGGTCGTTTGTGGCTTGTTCGGTTAGTCCTTTCGGGTGTTGGGGTCGAATGGGGCTTCGGGGCCGGGCTCGGTGCGGTAGACAGGTGGGCATGCCTCTGAAGACGCGTGCCGCCAGGGTCGGCTCGATGGATGTGAACCGCATGGCCCCGGTGGAGTTGCGGGTGTTCGCGTTGTTCGCCGCGGCCGCCGCGGCGGGGGAGCGCATCACCATTCGCGAGGTCGCCGGCCTCGCCGGACCCAACGGACGCACGATCGGCTCGCGCAGCGCGATGAGCATCGCCGGCGACCTGGTCGACAGCGGCCTGTTGGCCCTGTCCCCGCCGCTCACCGCGGTCGGCCTGGACGGGCCCATCGAGGTGTCCGTGGCCGGCCGGGCCACGGCGGAACCCGCACCCGCTCCCACACTCGCGCCCGCGCCGCCGGTGCTGCCGCGCCCCTCGTCGCCGCTGCTGCCCGAGCTGCGCGAGCCGACCGCTCCCGTGGCCGCGCCGCCGACCC
>NZ_JBEXCV010000190.1:0-14330 GCF_040605455.1 Embleya sp. NPDC005575
CGTACCAGCTCCGTGAAGCCGCCATCGAGATCCTCCGCCAGCAGATCGGTCAACTGCTCGGCCATGTCGCTCATCACCTGTGGAACACCGCCACCACGGAAAGGGATGCAGACCCGACGGACACGGACTCCACACACACGCAACCGGTCGGGCGAATGCGGGGTTGATCCCTGTACACGATAACGACGAGAGGAAACCTCATGCATCCGCAGACACGGCCGGCATCCGGGACCGATGTGGACACCCAGGTCGCCGTGGTCGGCGCCGGACCGGTCGGCGCTCTGCTCGCCCGCGAACTCGCCCTGCTGGGCATCGACGTGACGCTGCTGGAGAAGTTGCCCGCGCCCGACGGAATCTCCAAGGCGAGCACCCTGCACGCACGCACCGCGCAAACGCTGGACCGCCGCGGTCTGTTGGCGGCTGTACAGCCCGGTCGCGCCGCATCCCGCGCCACGAACCGGGCGGTGCGCTTCCACTTCGCCTCGATCTTCGAGCTGGATCTGTCCCGCGTCGTCGACGAGGGTCCGGTCCTGGTGGGCAGCCCGCAGGCCTACGCCCAGGAGGTGTTCGCGGCGGACGCGGTGCGACTGGGCGCTCGGGTTCGGCGTGACGCGGAGGTCGTCGGCGTGGACGCCTACGCCGACCATGTGCGGCTGCGCCTGCGTTCGGGATCCGGATCGGGTACGGAGCAAACGCTGACG
Source organism: Embleya sp. NPDC005575 (assembly GCF_040605455.1). NCBI lineage: Bacteria > Bacillati > Actinomycetota > Actinomycetes > Kitasatosporales > Streptomycetaceae > Embleya > Embleya sp. NPDC005575. The sequence goes on from NZ_JBEXCV010000190.1 coordinate 702, forward strand.
GCGCGCTGGGTGGTCGGCGCGGACGGGGCCCGCAGTACGGTGCGCAAGGCGAGCGGCATACGATTCCTGGGCGAGGGACCGACCGTCGCCGCGCTCATGGGCGAGGTGCGGCTGCTGGACCCGGCCGGGGCGCCAGGCGGCTGGCAACGCACCCCGCGCGGCTGGACGTTGTTGTGGATCAACCCGTTCGGACCGAGCCGCGTATGCACCTACGACTATCGGGGGCCGCACCCGGATCGGCACTCGCCCGCCACCTTGGCGGAGCTGCGGGGTGAGGTGGAACGCATCGCCGGGCAACCCGTCCCGATGGACGAGCCGGTCTGGATCTCCCGCTTCAGCGATGCCTCGCTCCAGGCGGAGTACTACCGAAAAGGCCGGGTGCTGCTGGCGGGCGACGCCGCGCACGTGCACTTCCCGGCGGGCGGCCAGGGCGTGAATCTGGGCCTCCAGGACGCCGTCAACCTGGGCTGGAAACTGGCCGCCGAGATTCGCGGCTGGGCGCCGGAGCACCTCCTCGACACCTACCACAGCGAGCGGCACCCGGTGGCGGCAGCCGTATTGCGCAACGTGCGGGCCCAGGTGGCGCTGATGAACCCCGATCCGCACACGGACGCGTTGCGCGAGTTGTTCACGGAACTGATGCGCTTCGACGAGGTCAACGCCTACTTGAGCACGATGATCACGGGCACGGGGGTGGTGTACCCGGTGGGCGCGCGCGACGACGACCCGCAGGCCGGCCGCATGGTCCCGAGCCTGCCCCTGACCACGCGCGAGGGACCCACCACGTTGGCCGGGCTGTTGCACCGGGGCCGCCCGGTGCTGCTGAACCTGACCGCCGACGCCGACGCCGACGCCGACGTGCGCGCCGCAGCCGCCCCCTGGACCGACCGTGTGGACATCGTCACGGCCACCCCGCACACCGAGGACCCGCACCCCAGCGCCCTGCTCATCCGCCCCGACGGCTACGCCGTCTGGTCGGCCCGGAGCAACAGCCGGGACACCGACACCTTGCGCACCGCACTCACCCGCTGGTTCGGCCCGGAGAAGTGGTAACCCGCCGCCCGCCCATCCCCGGCCGCTGTCCCGGTCGGGCGGACGGGCGGTGGCCGACCCGTGCCGCGTCCGCCTGGAACCAGCGACGGTGTGGACGCGGACGAGCAGCAGGGTTGCGGCGAAAGCGATCAGCGGCCGGGTCCCAGCTCGCGACCACTGCTGCGGATCCCGGTCGAGAATGCGGCTCGCCGTGCCGGCCGTGGCGCGGTTGTTCCTCCACAGGTGAAAGGCGCGTTGCGAAATGTCGGTCGGTAGGCGTCTGTCGACGTCCTGGGCATCACCGACCGCTCCACGTATGCAAAGACCGACAATCGAAGGACCGAACAATCGAAGCGTGCGGGATCGGCACCGGCCCCGGTGGCGCCGCAAGGCTTCGACCCACTGCCGAGGCCTCGCCCCCAGGTCGCAATGAGCGGAAGCTTCTATTCCGATTAACCGCGTCGATCGGGTGCCGTGCGGGCGAAAATCAAATCGTTGAGCAGGCGTCAATTTGGTGGCCACAACCTCCATTCCAATGGGTAGCGGCTGATGCGCGAGCTCGGCATCGAGGGCGTCATCCGCGGGCAGCGGCGTTGCACCACGTGCCCGAGCCGGCCGCGCCGCGACCGCCGGACCTGGTCGACCGCCGGTTCACCGCCGACGGCCCGGACCGGCTGTGGGTCGCGGACCTGACGTACGTGCGGACCTGGTCCGGCTGGGCCTACGTCGCGTTCGTCCTGGACGTGTACTCGCGGATGATCGTCGGCTGGCAGCTCGCGGACCACCTGCGGACCGAACTCCCGCTCGACGCGCTGGAGATGGCGCTGTGGCGCCGCCGGATCAAAAAGGACTCCGGTCTGATTCACCACAGCGACCGCGGGTCGCAATACGTGTCCATTCGCTACACCGAGCGACTGGCCGACGTCGGCGCCGCCGCGTCCGTGGGTTCGGTGGCCGATTCGTACGACTGTGAGGATGGGGTCACCGCCGCAGGGGCGGCCTGACTGTTCGTTACGACTGACCCTTCGGGTGTCCTTGCTGTTGATCTGTCGGTCGTCTCTGTGGCGGGCTCGATGCGGGCCGTCGGCCGCGCGGGCAGTGACCGAATAGGAGCCTGTTGCCCCCGGGTACTCGTCACAGTCCTGTCCTCCCGCCCGGCCGACGGTCTCGCGCCGACCGCCGCTCCCGGGAGAGGTGTGGTGTTTCGGTCAGGCGATGGCTTGGTAGCCCTGCCAGCCGTAGCCTTCCTTGATCCAGGGGCCGAAGCCGGTGGCGTCGACGCCGTTGTGGAAGCGCATGTCGCCGAGGTTGTCGGCGGCCCAGAGGTCGGCTTTGCCGTCTCCGTTGGCGTCGGCGGGGGAGGTGACCAGGGGGACTGCGGTGGAGGTCCAGCCGTCGCCGGGGAGCGTGCGGGCGCCGTGGGCGTAGGCGGGGGCGCCGTTGGCGTCGATCCAGGGGTCGAGGGGGTAGAGGTAGAACTGGCCGCCGGCCTTGTGGGTGGCGAACAGGTCGGGGATGCCGTCGCCGTTGACGTCGCCGGGGGCGAGGAGGTTGAAGACCTGCCAGCCGGATTCGCCGAGGACGATGGGGTCGCCGAGCATGTCGGCGTTGCCGGAGCCGGGGTAGAGGTAGAGGACGCCGGTGTCGGTGCGGACGATCAGGTCGGGGTTGTCGGCGGTGTTGATCAGGCCGTCGGCGTTGTCGTCGCCGGTGACGTTGCCGACGGCGAGGACCTGGGTGGTGTCGCCGGTTCGCCAGTGGCTGTCGTTGGTGGCGGGGTCGGAGTCGTCGTCGCTCCAGGTCTTGAGGACGCGGGTGCCGGTGGAGCAGCTGGAGCAGGCGTATCCGTTGCCGAGGTTGGGGTGGACGGCGAGGTCCCAGGTTCCCTGGGGGTTCTTGCGGCGGGCGAGCAGGTCCTCGCCACCTCGACCGCGGCCTCGAGAGGGACATCACGGCCCGCCCAGACGGCCAATGCGAAGGCTCGATTCTGGGAGCCCCGGTCCCGTGCAGTCCGAGCACGGCCGCCACACGACCCCGGCAGCGCATGCAAGGTCACGTTGTGGGGAGATCGGTGATGTCCAGGCGGCGGCCCGTCCGTCCCGCCACCACCCGCCAGGGGCGTCGGCGCAGCTCAGCAGCGGTCTGGGGACCGGGCGCCGGACATGAGACCCACGAGTATCGCCTATTGTAAGGATCGCCCCTCGTCTCAGGACGCGAGGAAAGCCGTTCGGTCCCCGCCGTGATCTCGGCGGTACGGTCTCGCGGACGCAGTCCACGGTCGTTCCGGCCCAGCAGCGTGTATGCCATTGCATGGACGGCATTCAGGCTCGGCCTCCGGATCGCCTACCAGCGGAATGCCGCCGGGCCGCCCGGTTCGGCGAGGCCGCGGGGCTGCGGGGCCTTCGGGTGCGGGGAGTGCACAGAGAAACGGAGTGAGGCATGCGACGGCGGGGGCTGCTGGGTCGCGAGACGGAGCGTCGCGCGCTGGCCGCTCTGGTTGAGCGGGCGGCCGCCGGGTCGGGCGGCGCGACGGTGATCATGGGTGCGCCGGGGATCGGCAAGTCGGCGCTGGTCGCGGAGGTCGCGGCGGTCGCGGCGTCCGGCGGGACCCGGGTGATCACTGCTGTGGGGGTCCAGTCGGAGGAGGACCTGCCCTGTGCCGGCCTGCACCAGCTGGTTCACCAACTGCGGGACGGGATCGACGACCTGCCGGGGCGGCAGCGTACGGCGCTGCTCGCAGCCGTCGGGCTCGTTGACGAGGCCGTCCCTGATCTGTATCTCGTCGGCCTGGCCGCGCTGACCCTGCTGTCGGACGCGGCGGCGAAGGCGCCGCTGCTGGTGGTCGTCGAGGACGCCCACTGGATGGACTGGGCCAGCCTCGACGTGCTCGGGTTCGTAGCCCGGCGGATCGAGTCCGACCCCCTCGCCCTGGTCGCCGTCACCCGGCGCCTCGACGACCGCCTCGGCAGCGCTGGCCTGCCCGTTCTGCACCTGGGCCCGCTGACCGATGAGGTGTCGGGCGAGGTGCTGGACGCGGTGGCCCCCGCCTTGGGACAGCAGGTCAGGCGGCGGCTGCTGGAGGAGGCTGCCGGGAACCCGCTCGCGCTGACCGAGCTACCGGTCGCCCTGCAGACGGTCGGCGGGGCGTACGCGCTCAACCCGGGTCCGCTGCCGCTGACCGCGCGGCTGGAGCGGACCTTCACCGCACGCGTCTCCTGCCTTCCGGTCGACAGCCGTGCGGTCCTGCTCCTCGCAGCGCTCAACGGCGACGGAACGATGGACGAATGCCTCGCCGCGGCGACCCGGATGCGCGGGACGGCGGTCGACGCCGCCGCCGTCGAAGCGGCGATCGACGCGGGTCTGGTCGAGGCCCAGGGGCTGGCCTTCCGGCACCCGCTCATCCGCTCGGCGATGGACCATGCCGCCACCGCCGCCGAACGGCAGGCCGCACACGCCGCTTTGGCCGCCGTGCTCCAGGGGCAGCCCGATCGGCAGGCATGGCACCGGGCCGCCGCCACCACCGGTCTCGACGAACGGGCGGCTCAGGATCTGGACTCCACCGCCGGCCGAGCCCTGCGACGGGGCGGCGTCGCCGCGGCCCTCGCCGCGCTGAGGCGGGCGGCGGAGCTGACGAAGGACCCATCCGCGCGGGCGGACCGGCTGCTCCGGGCGGCGGAGCTCGCGCTGGAGTCGGGCCGAGGAGACATCGTGGCGCATCTGCTGGCCCAGGCGCGCTCCCTGGACCTTTCGGTCCGGGACCGCGGCCGCGCGGCATGGGTCAGCATCGCGCTGGTCGAGGGGACGCGGGGCGAGGGCGCCGCGGCCGCCGAGCTGGCCGAGCTGGCGGTCGAGATCGCCGCCGGCGGCGAGCCGACGCTGGGGCTGCGCATGCTGTGGAGCGCGGTCCTGCAGTGTTATTGGGGAGAGCCGGGGTCGGCCGCCCGCGAGCGGGTCGCTGCCGCCGCCGACCGGATGCCCATGCCCGCCGACAACGCCGACCTGGTCGCTCTGCGGGCCTACTCGGCGCCGGTCGAGCGCGGGGGAGCGGTCATGGAAGCCCTGGCGGGCCAGCTGGAGCGCTCGTCGGAGAACGCCGAGGGGGACCAGCTTCTGGGGGGCGCCGCGGTGACGGTGGGCGCTCCGGCTCTGGCCAGCCGGTTGACGACGAGATCGCTGGACGCCCTGCGAGCGCAAGGCAGGCTGTCGATGCTGGCCCGCGCCCTCTGCGTCCAGGCGGGGAGCGCCGCACGGCTGGGCGACGTGCGCGCCGGTCACCTCGCCGCGGAGGAGGCCGCGTCGCTGGCCCGCGAGACCAGTCAGCCTCTCGTGCACGCGATGGTGAACGCCATCCGCGCGCAGCTGGCCGCCGTCAGCGGCGACCCGGCGGCGGAGGGGTGGGCGGCGGAAGCCGAATGCGAGGCCCTTCCCAGCGGCGGACGCCCGGTGCTGGCCATCGTGCAGATGGCCCGCGGGCAGGCGGCGCTCTGCCAGGGCCGCTACGGCGACGCGTCCGGCCACCTGCACCGCGTCTTCGACCCGGCCGACCCCGCCTTCCACCCCTGGCTGCGCTTCTACGCGGTCGCGGAGCTGGTCGAGGCGGCGGTGCGCAGCGAATCCGCGGAGGTGGCACGCGACGTCATGCGGGAGCTGACCCCGCTCGGGGAAATGACTTCTTCGCCCGCCCTGCTCTGCGGGCTGCGACTGGGCCGGGCCCTGCTGAGCCCGCAGGACGACGCCGAGCCGCTCTACAGGGCGGCCCTCGACGCCGTCCCCACGGACTGGCCGTTCGAGCGGGCGCGAGCGCGCCTCGCCCTGGGCGAGTGGCTGCGGCGGCACCGGCGGCCCGCGGAGTCCCGCGTTGCCCTGCAGGCCGCACGCGAGATCTTCGAGGCCCTCGGCGCGTCGGCATGGGCGGAGCGGGCACGGCAGGAGCTGCGCGCCGCGGGTGCGTCGTCCCCGCGCCAGGATCCGGCCGCGGTCGACCGGCTGACCTCGACCGAGTTGCACGTCGCCCAGCTCGCCGCGCGGGGTCTGACCAACCGGGAGATCGGCGAGCGGCTGTACGTCTCGCCCAGGACGGTGAGCACCCATCTCCAGCGGATGTTTCCCAAACTGGGGGTGACGTCCCGCGGCGAGCTGGCCGCAGTTCTGGGCGGCACGATGACGTACCCCGAAGGCGCAGCATCATGACGTACGCCGAAGCCGTAGTCCGACGGACGCGGTCCACCCTGCTTGTTTCCTAGGTTTGTGCCATGCCCGGTCCGCACACGGCGGACGGGCGGGAAGGCACACCGTGGGAACCATCACCGTCGGAACCGAGGGCTCGACCAGCATCGAGCTCTACTATGAGGACCACGGCTCAGGGCAGCCGGTCGTCCTGATCCACGGCTACCCGCTGGACGGGCAGTCGTGGGAGAAGCAGACCGACGCGCTGGTCAAGGCCGGCTACCGCGTCATCACCTACGACCGCCGGGGCTTCGGCCGGTCGAGCAAGACCATGACAGGCTACGACTACGACACCTTCGCCGCCGACCTGGACACCGTACTGACGCAGCTGGACCTGCGTGACGTGGTTCTCGTCGGGTTCTCGATGGGCTCGGGCGAAGTCGCTCGCTACCTCGGCGTCCACGGCTCGCAGCGGGTGGCGAAGGCGGCGTTCCTCGGTTCGCTCCAGCCGTTCCTGTTGCAGACGCCGGACAACCCCGGCGGTGTGCCGCAGAGCGTCTTCGACGGCATCGCGGAGCAGGCGGAGGCCGACCGCTACGCCTGGTACGAGAGCTTCTTCGTCGACTTCTTCAACACCGACGAGACGCTCCGGTCGCGGCTCAGTGAGGCCGCGCTGCGGGCGAACTGGGCCACCGCCATCGGCTCGGCGCCCATGGCGGCGTACGCGTGCGTGCCGGCGTGGCTGACGGACTTCCGGGCCGATGTGGAGCGCATTGACGTGCCATCGCTGATCCTGCACGGGACCGCCGACCGCATCCTGCCGATCGACGCCACGGCCCGCGAGTTCCGCCGCCGCCTGCCCGGCGCGCGCTACATCGAGATCGACGGCGCTCCGCACGGGCTGCTGCTCACCCACGCGGCCGAGGTCAACGCCGCCCTGCTCGACTTCCTCTCCGCCTGAAAGCCGGCGTTTTCTCATTTAAGGAGCACGTTTTCATGAAGCCCACGATTGTCCTCGTCCATGGCGCGTTTGCCGAGTCGTCGAGCTGGAACGGCGTGATCGAGCATCTGCTTTCCGCCGGGCACCCGGTGATCGCGGCCCCGAACCCGCTGCGCAGCCTCAGCGGCGACGCCGCTGTCGTCTCTGCTCTCCTGTCCGGCATCGACGGCCCGGTCGTGCTCGTCGGGCATTCCTACGGCGGCGCGGTCGCCTCCAATGCCGCGGTAGGCCACGACAACGTCAAGGCGCTCGTCTTCGTCGCGGCTTTCGCCCCGGAGCGGGGCGAGAGCATCTTCGACCTGTCCGGCAAGTTCCCCGGCAGCACTCTCGGCGACACCCTGAACGAGGTTCCGCTCGCCGATGGATCCGTCGACCTGTACATCCGCCAGGACGAGTTCCACCAGCAGTTCACCGCGGACGTCCCCGCCGAGAACGCCGCTTTGGCCGCCGCCACTCAGCGCCCGCTGAACACCACCGCGCTCAACGAGGCCTCCGGCGAGCCAGCCTGGAAGACCGTCCCGTCCTGGTTCATCTATCCCGGCCTGGATCACAACATCCCCGTGGAAGCGCACCGCTTCATGGCCGAACGCGCCGGCTCTCGCCGCAGCGTCGAGCTTCCCGACGCTTCCCACGCCCTTCCGTCATCCGAGCCCGCAGCGGTGGCCGACATCATCCTCGCCGCCGCAGAACTCGTCTGAAACTCCCCCTTGCCGGCACGGCGCATGGCGGTCCTGCGCCGCGCCGGCATGCCCTCGAGCACCAGACCGGAACCTTCGATGACCACTCTGACCTTCGATAATCTGCTGCTCGTCTGCCTCGTCGGGGCGCTCGTGCCGCTGCTGCTGGGCTTCGCTCCCCGGTTCAGACTGCCCTCGGTCGTGGTGGAGATCGGTGCGGGCGTCGTGCTCGGTCCCGCGGTGCTGCACGTGATCGACGTCGACGCCCGTGGCGGTGCTCTCATGGCTCGGCCTGGCCTTCCTGCTCTTCCTCGCCGGGCTGGAGATCGACGCCCGCCGTCTCGGCGGAGGGCTGCTCGGCAAGGCGGCCGTCGGCTACCTGATGGCCCTCGCGCTGGCCACTCCCTTCGCCGTTGCGCTCGCGGCGGCCGGCTGGATCGATGAGCCGGTCCTTCTCGTCGTCACGCTGTCGGCCACCTCCCTCGGACTCGTCGTCCCGGTCCTGCGCGACGCCGGCCAGAACACGACGGCGCTCGGCCAGGGCCTCGTCGTCGCCTGCACCGTCGCGGACCTCGCCTCCATCGTGCTGCTGTCGGTTCTGTTCGGAGCCGAAGGCGACACCCGCTCCCGGGTCGCCCTGATCCTCTCGTTCGCCGCGGTGGTCGCCACCGCCGTGCTGGCCGCCGACCGCTGGACCCGGCTGCAGCGGGTCGTGGCAAGCCTGCAGGAGTCGACGGCCCAGATCCGCATCCGGCTGGCACTGGTCCTGCTCGTCGCGCTCACCGCCCTGGCCGGACGGTTCGGTGTCGAGACCATCCTCGGTGCGTTCGTCGCCGGGGTCGTGCTGAGCATCGTCGATCCGCTTCCTCGCGATCATCCCCGCTCCCGCGCCGGCCTCGACGCCGTCGGGTTCGGGGTCCTCATTCCGATCTTCTACGTCACGACCGGCCTGCGCCTCGATCTGGCGGGGCTGCTCCAGGACCCTGCCGCGCTCGTCCGGGTGCCGGTCCTGCTGCTCGTCCTGCTCGTGGCGCGCGGCCTGCCGGCGCTGCTCTACGCCCGCTCGGCCGGCGCCCGAGCGGCCGTCGCCGCAGGACTGCTGCAGGCGACCTCACTGCCGTTCATCGCCACCGCAAGCCAGGTCGGCGTCGAACTGCACCTCATGCCCCCGGTGACCGCGGCCGCCCTGGTGACCGCAGGCGTGCTCAGTGTCGCGCTTTTCCCCACACTGCTGCACCGCACCGACCACCACAAAGCGATCCCCGACCCGGTGTCCGAACCCCCGCCGCACCCCGCACAACAGGTGGCATGACGCGGCGCGGCCACGCAAAGGACCGCCGCCGCGCCGCCAGGGTCGCGCACGAGCCGAACGACCCGCCCCGCCGCATCACCCACCCGCGTGGCCACGACCGCGTGCACCTGCGGAACAAGGACCCGGGCACGGCATCCCCCGTCCCGATCGTCAACACTGGAAAGGACCAAATCATGCACATCTGGACTGACAGGCTCGTCGAACTCGGTATCACCCTGCCTCGCGTCGCGGAACCGGTCGGCGGCTACGCCCCGGCGATACGCTCAGGCATGCACGTCTACACCTCCGGCCAGCTTCCGTTCGTCGGCGGGACGCTTCCGCTCACCGGAAAGCTCGGCGACGACGTCGACGTCGCCCAGGCAGCGGATCTGGCGCGCACCGCCGCATTGAACGCCCTCGCAGCCGTGAACGCCCTGGTCGGCCTGGACTCGGTGGCCCGCGTGATCAAGGTCACCGGCTACGTCGCCTCGTGTCCGTCCTTCACCGACCAGGCCAAGGTCATCAATGGTGCCTCTACCTTCCTTCACGAAGTCTTCGGCCAGGCCGGCATCCATGCCCGCTCCGCCGTAGGCGTAGCCGTCCTCCCCCTGAACAGCCCGGTCGAGGTGGAACTCCACGTAGAGCTCGACTCCTGACCAAGCCCCCAGAAGCCGTTTCGCCCTGAGCTCCGCGAGACAGCCCGCCACCACCACGAGGGGCCGGCGCATCCGCAGCTCCAGGAACTCCCGGACGCCGCAGCAGGTCTCGGGTGGGGTCTCTGCCGGTCCCATCGACCATACCGATCATCAATCGTGATCGATGGGCCGGGTGGGTGGTGCTGACCAGGTGCTGCTGTCGTGGCTGTAGCGGATCAGGTACTGGGCGAATTGGCGACGTTCGGCCGGGTCCCAGGCGGCGGTGATGTGGGTGAAGGTCTTTGACTGGCCGGTGGCGTAGCGGCGGCGTTCGGCTTCGCCGGTGTCGGTGAGTTCCAGGACGGTGCGTCGGCCGTCGGCTTGGGAGGCGGCTCGGCGGAGCAAGCCAGCGGTGATCAGCGCGGCGATGCTGCGGCTGGCGACGGGCTGGGTGACGCCCATCTCGGTGGCGATGCCGCCGACCGTCATCTCCCCGGGGGCGTCGGCGACGATGTTCAGGATCATGTTGCGGGTGAGGTCCCCCCGACTGCTGGAGGTGCGGCGTCGCAGGCGGGACAGGGCTGGCCCCACCTGGTGGAAGAGGGCGCTGTCGTCGGATTCCGGAGGTGGCGGTGAGCTGGACATGTCCTCATCCTAAGGGATGGTTTTACCAAATACATGTCCATGCCTGGACGCAACTACATAGCTTTAGGTATACATTGAGCAAGTGCTGACCCGCAGAATCGAGGATGACCATGACTGTGATTGCTATTACCGGTGCCCGGGTTTTCGACGGTGAGAAGTCTCTGGGTGTGACGACGGTGCTGATCGACGGCGGGCGGATCGTCGGTGTGGGCGGGGACGCGCCCGCAGGGGCCGAGGTCGTCGACGGCAGCGGTGCGACGCTGCTGCCGGGCCTGATCGACGCGCACGTCCACACCAGCCCGCCGTCCCTGGCGATGGCGCTGCGGTTCGGGGTGACGACCGAACTGGAGATGCAGGGCACCAACACCCGTGACAAGCGCGCCGGCAGCGGTGAGGACGACACGCTCGCCGACGTCCGTTCGGCCGGGTTCGGGCTCACTCCGCCCGGTGGGCACCCCAGCGAGCTGTTCCCGCCGGATTTCAAGCGCCCCGGCGCGGGTGGTCCCGAGGGCGGCAAGCCAGCCGGGGAGCCGCCCTACCAGCCGGACGCCACCAGCCCTGACGCCGCCGTCGCCTCGGTCCGGCAGTTGGCGGCCCGCGGTTCGGACTACGTCAAGTTCATGATCGACGACGGCAGTGTCGAGGGGCACCCCGGCCTGCCGATGCTCGACCAGGCCACCCTGAACGCGGGCGTGGCCGAGGCCAAGAGGTACGGCCTGCTCACCATCGCCCACGCCCTGACCATCGACGCCACCCGGATGGCGATGCAGGCCGGCATCGACGGTCTGGCGCACCTGTTCGTGGAGCCCTGCACCGAGGACATCCTCGCCATGATCAAGGACGCGGACGCGTTCGTGGTCCCCTGCGCCGTTCTCAACGCCTCGCTGATGGGCCACACCGGCGGCGAGCTGGCCGACGACCCGCGGGTGGCCTCCCGCCTGGACGAGGGCTGGGACAAGACGTTGCGTTCCAGCTTCAACTGCTACCCCCGAGGCAACATCCAGGACGTCTTGGACTCCATCAAGGCCCTGCACGATGCCGGCATCGACCTGCTGGCGGGCACCGACGTGTCCGTGCCCGTGCCGTTCCTGGGCGGCCTCGCCCACGGCGCCAGCCTCCACCACGAACTGCAGTTCCTGGTGCGGGCCGGGCTCACCCCCACCCAGGCGCTGCGCGCCGCGACCGCCACCACCGCCCGCCGGTTCGCCCTGGCCGACCGCGGCCGGATCGCCGAGGGCCTGCGCGCCGACCTGCTCCTGGTCGACGGCGACCCCACCACGACCATCGCCGACACCCTCAACACCCGGGCGATCTGGCGCCGCGGCACCCGCCTGGCTGCCTGACCCCCGCAGGGGTGTCGGCGTACGAATTATCAATCTGCTCAGCCACGTACGGATGAACGTGCTCAGCTTGGCGGCGTGTCGTGGCTGATGCGCATTGGGGTGCGGGAACGCTGGGCCGGTCGGGTGAGGTTGCGGCGGAGGGTGGCGGGTGGAGTGGTCCTGCACTCGGAACGGTGGTTGGAGCTTCGGCGTTTCCGCGCGCTGCACGAATCGGGAATGAGCATCTCGGAAATCTCCCGCGAGACGGGCCTCAACCGGCGGACGGTGCGCAAGTACCTGTCGAGCGACGCCTCGCCCGGGCCGCCCCGCAAGGTCACCGCACCGGCGTCGGGTGGTCGGCGGCGGGTCATCGCCGAGGTCGAGCCGATCATCGACGTCTGGCTGCGACGCGAGATCCTGCTCAAGGGATCGGTGATCCACGAACGCCTCGTCAAGGAATACGGGTTCACCGGCAACTATCAGCGCGTCAAGATGTATCTGTCAGCAGGCCCGGCCGCGGATCGCAGCCGAGTTGGGCATCGCTTCCGACGAACTCGCGGGCCTGCACCGCCGGTTCGAGGTGGTACCCGGAGTTCAGGCTCAGGTCGACTGGGCGACGAGGGCGCCGTTCTGGCTCACGTGGGGATCCCGAAGGTGTACTCCTTCCACATGGTCCTGTCGTATTCGCGCGACCCGTTCTGCTGTTTCACCACGAGCATGGACCTGGCGGCGTTCTGGGGCAGTCACGTGCGGGCGTTCGAGCACTTCGGCGGCGTCCCCAAGGCGATCGTCTACGACCGGACCAAGACCGTGGTCCGCCGTCACGTCGCCCCCGGGCAGGCGGTGCCGCTGCATCCGGAGGCGGTCGCCTTCTCCGGGCACCACGACTTCGACATCGACGTCCTCGCCGCCTACCGGCCCACCGGGAAGGGCCGTGTCGAGCGGCAGGTCACCATCGTGCGCGATCGGCGCCCCGACGCGCGTGTGCCCCGCCGTAGGTCGGCGGGGCACACGTGCGTCCGGCTTCAGCCTCGGATGTCGAATTCGCAATAGTCCACGTCGGTGAGCTCGACTGCCTCCAGGTCGTCGGCGCGGGTGCCGCCCTCTTGGAAGTAGGCCTGTTGCAGGCCTGCGGCGACGATGCGCTCCAGCTCGCGTTCGGAGGCGCCGGCGTGGTGGGCGTCGAACAGCTCCTGGGCGTGGGTGGGCGGCAGCGGCTGCGTGATGCGGCGCATCCGGGGGTCGTCGGTGGAGCCGGCCGCCGAGGAGAACCCGAATCTGGCGCGGGTCTCGACGATGACGCCGCCGGTGGCGGCCGCGCGCTGTTCGACTCGGCGGCGGACCTGGGGTTGCCACAGGCGTCGGACTTCGGCGTCGATTTTCGCGTTGACGGGGCGGGGTGGGGTTTTGCGGTCGCCTTTGAGGTAGCGCTCGACGGAGCGTTGGCTGACGCCCAGGCGTTCGGCAACTTTGCGGGTGCTGCCGCGGTTCTTGCTGAGCAGGAACCTGATGCGGGCCTTGGTGGATTGGGGTGGTTTGCGGGTGAGGACGTGTTGGGCGGCCTGGTCGAGGCCGTCGCCGATCTTGCCCATGCGGGTTCCTATTCGCCTTCGGCGACGGCGTCCACGCCGTCCTTGATGTGGCGGGCCGGGTTGACGGGCGGGTTGTTGGTGAGGCCCTGGAGGACCCATTCCATGGTTTGGGTGCCCTCGTGTTTGACCAGGCCGGGGCCGGCGCCGAGGCGGAACCCGGTCTTGATCGGTTGTCCGGGGACGGTGGGCGGGAGGAGGTCGAGCGGGGAGGGTCCGGGGGAGGCGTAGACGACGCAGTCGGAGAGGATCCCGAGCGGGTACAGCCCGGT
>NZ_JBEXCV010000191.1:0-14191 GCF_040605455.1 Embleya sp. NPDC005575
GGGCGTGCAGCGAACAGCCGGTGCCGCCGGCGAACCCCGGCCGGTTCAGGAACACGCACGCTCCGTCGACCAGGCGCGTGCGCTTGTCGCCGTCCCCGAACACGCCGCCGCCCCCGGTCTACCCGGCCGCACCCGCGACACCGCCCCCGCCCGCCGCTCCCGGCACACCCCCGCCGCCGCCTCAGGCACCGCCGACGCCCAGCACGCCTTCGGCCGAGGCGGCCCCCGCCAGACCCGCCACCCCGCCCACCGCGCCGAGCACACCTCCCGCGGCCACCGCACAGGCCGCCGACCCGACGCCCGCATCGCCACCCGCACCCGCCGCTCCGCCGGAATCACCGGCGCCCACGCAAGCCGCCGCCGCGACGCCTTCGACCTCGCACACACCCGCGTCCGCGTTCGCATCCGACGAGACCACCATCGCCCCGCCCAACGAGGTCCTTCAGAGCAAGTCCTCCGCAGAGCCCACCACTTCCCCCGAACCCAACCGGCCCACGCCGCCGCCCGCGCCCGCGTCCACGCCCGACCCGGTAGCCCCACCCACATCCGCGTCGGACCAAACGACCATCGCTCCCGTCCGCCAGCCCACGCAGGCCGAGCCTCCTGCCGAACCGACTTCGGACCCGGTCACCGCACCAACTCCCCCACCCGCGTACCCGTCCGCGCCGGACGAGACCACCGCCGCCTCCACCCACGAGCCCGCGCCGGCCCAGCACCCCGCCGAGCCCGCGCAGCCCGTCCCGGACCCGGTCACCACAACAACACCCGCGTCCGCGTCCGACGCAACCACCATCACCCCCATCCACCAGTCCACAGAGGCCGATTCCCCCGAGCCCGCCCAGCCCGCTCCGCACCCGGTCACCACACCGACGCCCCCGCCCGTGCCCGAGTCCGCGTCCCCGCCGCCCGCATCCAACGACACCACCCCCACCTCCCAGCCCGCGCAACCCCAGCCCCCCGTCGAGCCCACCCAGCCCAATCCCAAGCTGGTCGCCCACGCTCAGGCCGCCCCCACCCCCGCCGTGCAGCCGCCGGTCGTGGAGCGGCCCCCCGGCCAACGCCCGCCGGCCGCGGCCCGCGAAGGCGGCAGCGCCCCCGTCGTCCCCTCCTGGGAAGGCCCCGACCGAGCCGTGCTCGCGCCCCTGGAGGGCGACGACCCGCGCACCGTGGGCGGCTATCTGCTCCGGGCCCGGCTGGGCTCGGGCGGTATGGGGCGGGTGTACCTCTCCTACACGCCCGGTGGGCGGCCCGTCGCGGTCAAGGTGATCCGAGGCGAGTTCGCCGACGATCCCGAGTTCCGCCGGCGCTTTCGCCAGGAGGTGGCCGCCGCCCAGCGCGTCCAGGGCCTGTACACCGCCCCGGTGATCGACACCGACGCGGACGCCGCGCAACCGTGGCTGGCCACCGCCTACGTCCCGGGCCCCTCCCTCTACGAGGCCGTCTACCGGCACGGTCCGCTGCCCGCGGAGACCGTCCTGGTATTGCTCGCCGGCGTCGCCGAGGCGCTCCAGTCGGTACACCGGGCGGGCGTGATCCACCGCGACCTCAAGCCGTCCAACGTGATCCTCGCCGCCGACGGCCCGCGCGTGATCGACTTCGGCATCGCCCGCGCCGCCGACGCCACGCCACTCACCCGGACCGGGATGAGCATCGGCACCCCCGCGTTCATGGCCCCCGAGCAGGCCCGGGGCCTGCCCTCCAAGCCCGCCACCGACGTGTTCGCGCTCGGCTCGCTGGCCACCTACGCCGCCACCGGATCGTCCGCGTTCGGCGAGGGAACGGACAGCTCGGTGCTCTACCGCGTGGTCCACCAGGAACCCGAACTGTCCGCCGTACCCGCACAGTTGCTGCCGATACTGCGTCGCTGCCTGGACAAGGACCCGGAGCGGCGCCCGACCCCGGTCGAGGTGATCGAGCTGTGTCGGGTCGCCTCCGAGGGCACCCGGCTACAGATCGGCGAGGGCTGGCTGCCGCCGACCCTGGTCGCCGAGGTCACCCGCCGGGTCAACGAGCAACCGCCCAGGGCGCCCAAGGATCCGACCGTGGGCCGCCGACGCAAGCGCCGCGCGCTGATCGCGGCGGTCACCGTACTGGTCCTGGCGGCCGCAGGCGCGGGCCTGGCGATCGGCCTGCGCAACAACGACGACAAGTCCCCCGTTGCCAAGGCCGGGCCGCAGGCCCACGCCCAGTCCCCGAGCCCGAGCGCCCCCGCCGGCGCCGCGCCCACCCCGTCCGCCACCACGAGCGCCAAACGCACCGGCACCCCGACCGCCACCTCCACCGCCACCGGCGCGCCGTCGATCGCGGCCCGCCCCGGCGAGAGCGCGACCGCGATCGCCACCGCCGGCGGCGTGGCCGAGGGCGGCGTGTTGTTCGAGCGGCAGTTGGACGTACCCAACGGCTACTGCGTCGGCCTGAGCTACACCAGCACGTGGAAGGGCAGTTGCAGCCTGAACGCGGGCGTCCTGTACTTCTACGGCGACGGCAACTACATCCAGGGCCAGGAGATGGTGCTGCTCGACCCGGGGCAGCCCAGCGACTTCCAGACCTGCCTGGGCGAGACCCGATACGCGAACAACAACCAGCTGCCGTTCACCTACCTCAAGGTGGGCTCGGTGATCTGCACCAAGGACGCCGAGAACGGCCTCGTCGGCACGGTCCGGATCAACGAGATCCCGTCCACCTCGGGCCCCAGCCAGTACTGGAAGATCTCGATGACCGTCTGGCGCGGCCCGCGCGGCTGAACCACTCCTGACGTGCCCGAGGTGGCGCCGGGATCACTCCCGACGCCGCCTCGTAAGCCCGAGCGCGCGGTGCGCACGAGCGCGAAGCCCCGTCCGTACCCAACCGCGGCCGAATCGCTTCCGACGGCCGCCGAACGCCCTCCGAACCGCCTACTGCTGCCGCCCGCTGGTCACCCGGTACGCGTCGAACACGCCCTCGACCCCGCGCACCGCCTTGAGCACGTGCCCCAGGTGCTTCGGATCGCCCATCTCGAAGGTGAACCGACTCACCGCGACCCGATCCCGGGTGGTGGCCACCGACGCGGACAGGATGTTCACATGCTGGTCGGACAGGACCCGCGTGATGTCCGACAACAGCCGCGAGCGATCCAGCGCCTGCACCTCTATGGCGACCAGGAACACCGAGGACGCGGTCGGCGCCCACTCGACGTCGACGATCCGCTCCGACTGCTGGGACAACGACTCGACGTTGCCGCAGTCCTGCCGGTGCACCGAGACG
This sequence comes from Embleya sp. NPDC005575, assembly GCF_040605455.1. Classification (NCBI taxonomy): domain Bacteria; kingdom Bacillati; phylum Actinomycetota; class Actinomycetes; order Kitasatosporales; family Streptomycetaceae; genus Embleya; species Embleya sp. NPDC005575. The sequence continues at coordinate 3,244 of NZ_JBEXCV010000191.1, forward strand.
CCGTTGCCCCGGGTGACGAAACCGATGATCGGATCGCCCGGCACCGGCGTGCAGCAGCGGGACAACTTGACCCAGATGTCGTCGACGCCCTTGACCACGACCCCGGGGTTCCCGGTCGAGCGAGGCCGGCGGCGGGTCGCGGTCGGCCGGGTGGCCTCGGCGAGGTCCTCCGACGCGCCCTCCTCGCCACCAAGCGACTCGACCAGGCGCTGCACGATGGTCTGCGCCGAGACGTGCCCCTCCCCGATCGCCGCGTACAGCGACGAGATGTCCGGGTAGCGCAGCTCGTGCGCGAGGGTGACCAGGGTGTCCCCGCCGCCGGACATCAGTCGCTGCAACGGCAGGCCCTGCTTGCGCATGGCCCGGGTCAGGCCCTCCTTGCCCTGCTCGATCGCCTCCTCGCGGCGCTCCTTGGAGAACCACTGGCGGATCTTGTTGCGCGCCCGCGGCGACTTGACGAAGCCGAGCCAGTCGTGGCTCGGCGCCGCAGTCTCGCTCTTGGAGGTGAACACCTCGACCAGGTCGCCGTTGTCCAGCCGGCTCTCCAGCGGGACCAGCCGCCCGTTGACTCGGGCCCCGATCGTGCGGTGACCGACCTCGGTGTGCACCGCGTAGGCGAAGTCGACCGGGGTCGAGCCGGCCGGCAGCGCTATCACGTCGCCCTTGGGCGTGAAGACGAAGACCTCCTGGCTGGAGAGGTCGAAACGCAGCGACTCCAGGAACTCGCCCGGGTCCTCGGTCTCCCGCTGCCAGTCCAGGAGCTGGCGCAACCAGGCCATGTCGTTGGCCGGGTTCTCGCCCTTGCGCGCGGGCTTGGTATCGGTCTTCGCGGCACCCTTGGCGCCGACCGCCTCGGCCTTGTACTTCCAGTGCGCGGCGATGCCGTACTCGGCCCGGCGGTGCATGTCGAACGTGCGGATCTGCAGCTCGACCGGCTTGCCCTCGGGACCGATGACCGTGGTGTGCAGCGACTGGTACATGTTGAACTTGGGCATCGCGATGTAGTCCTTGAACCGCCCCGGCACCGGATTCCAGCGCGCGTGGATGGTGCCCAGCGCCGCGTAGCAGTCGCGGACCGAGTCGACCAGGACCCGGATGCCCACCAGGTCGTAGATCTCGGTGAACTCGCGGCCGCGCACGATCATCTTCTGGTAGACCGAGTAGTAGTGCTTCGGCCGCCCGGTGACCGTGGCCTTGATCCGCGCCGAGCGCAGGTCGCCTTGCACCTGATCGGTGACCAGGGCCAGGTATTCGTCCCGCTTGGGCGCACGTTCGGCGACCAGGCGCACGATCTCGTCGTACATCTTGGGGTAGAGGATGGCGAATGCCAGGTCCTCCAGCTCCCACTTGATCGTGTTCATCCCCAGGCGGTGCGCCAGCGGGGCGTAGATCTCCAGCGTCTCGCGGGCCTTGCGCTCCTGCTTCTCCCGCTTGAGGTAGCGCATGGTGCGCATGTTGTGCAGCCGGTCGGCGAGCTTGATCACCAGGACGCGCGGGTCCTTGGCCATCGCGATGACCATCTTGCGCACGGTCTCGGCCTGCGCGGCCTCGCCGAACTTGACCTTGTCCAGCTTGGTCACGCCGTCCACGAGCATCGCCACGGTGTCGCCGAAGTCGCGGCGCAGCGCGTCGAGGCCGTAGTCGGTGTCCTCGACCGTGTCGTGCAGCAGCCCGGCCATCAGCGTCGGCGGGTCCATCCCGAGCTCGGCCAGGATGGTGGCGACCGCGAGCGGGTGGGTGATGTACGGGTCGCCGCTCTTGCGCCGCTGGCCTCGGTGCCAGCGCTCGGCGGTCGTGTACGCCCGCTCGATCTGGCGCAGGTCGGCCTTGGGGTCGTTGACCCGGACCACCCGCAGCAGCGGCTCCAGGACCGGGTTGTACACGCTGTTGCGCTGCACGCCCAGCCTGGCCAGCCGCGCGCGGACGCGACTGGGGCCGTCCACCCGCAGCGAGCGCGAGCGCTCGGTGCCGCCGCCGCGCGAGGCGCCCGCAGGGCTCGGCGCCGCCTTCGCGACCGGCCTGGGTCCCCTGGCCTCGGGTCCGGCGGCACCGGCGGCGGGGCCGCTGTGGCCGTCGCTGCCGCGCGGGCCGTCGGCGCTGTCCTCGGAGGACGCGGCGGCCTGGGCCTCGTCGGCTCGCTTACCGCCCGGCTCGGCACCCTCCGATTCGGCGTCGGTCGGTCCGCCGGCGCTCGATCCGGCCGCAGCCGGGTGCTGGGCAGACGCCTGCCCGGGCCCGGCGGCCTCGGCCGGCGCTGCGGGCTCCGCGTCGGGCCGGGACCGGGTCACGGCCTCGTCGGCTCCTCCGGCGCCCACCGGAGGATGGCCCGAGGGGCCCGGTGTGGCACGTGTGGCGTCGTCCGAGGGAGCCGCGTGTTCGACGGCATCCCCCGAGGACGACGCGACGGGCGCGACCTCGTCCGGCAAGGGAACTCCTCCCACAGATGACGGAACTTCCATCGTACTGACCCACGCCCTCACGACTCGGCCATCCGGAACGGCAGCCGCCGCAACGGCGAAGGCCGAAGGCTCCCCGGCTGGGGCGCCTCCGGCCTCCGACTACGCGCCTTCGGCGGCGTGTCACACGACGATGAACGACTCCAGCGTGCCTTCCAGCAGCACCGGCGCGAGCCGCGCCCGGCCGTTCAGGAAGCCGAGTTCGAGCAGCACCTCGACCCCCACCACCTCCGCGCCCGCCCGCTTGACCAGGTCGATCGTGGCCTCGACGGTCCCGCCTGTGGCGAGTACGTCGTCGATCACGAGCACCCGGTCACCGGGCTCGAACGCGTCCTGGTGCACCTCCAGGGTGGCCGAGCCGTACTCCAGCTCGTAGGACTGCGCGTGGGTCGCGCACGGCAGCTTGCCCGCCTTGCGGACCGGAACGAATCCGGCCTGCGCGCGGTAAGCCACCGGTGCGGCCAGGATGAAGCCTCGGGCCTCGATCCCGACCACTTTGTCCACCCGACCCCGACAGCGCTCGGCCAGCGCGTCGACCAGGGCCGCGAACGCGACCGGATCGGCCAGCAGCGGTGAGATGTCCTTGAACACCACACCCGGCTGCGGCCAGTCCGGCACGTCCCGGATCCGGCTCTCCAGGAGCTTGCGCAGGTCGTCGTCGGCCATCAACGCTTCCTCTTGCCACCGGGACGGGTCCGCGCCCGACCGCGCGAGGCGCCCGCTCGCGGCGCACCGCCCTGCGCGGGTACGGTCTCGTCCTCGTCCGGCTCGGCGACCGCGTCCACGTTCGGGTGGCCCTCGGCCTGGTCGACGGGAATACCGGAGGCTTCGGCCGCCTTGGCCGCCTTCGCCTCGGCCGCCCGGCGCTGGGCCACCTTCTTCGCCAGCTGCCGCATCTCCGGCGACCGCTCCTTGAGGTCGGCCAGGATCGGCGTGGCGATGAAGATCGACGAGAACGCACCGGCGGCCAGACCCACGAACAGCGACAGTGCGATGTCCTTGAGCATGCCCGCACCGAGCAGACCGCCACCGACGAACAGCAACGACGCCACCGGCAGCAGCGCGACGACCGTGGTGTTGATCGAGCGCACCAGGGTCTGGTTCAGACCCGCGTTGGCCGCTTCGCTGTAGGTGAGCTTGGTCTGTTTCGTGATGTTCTTGGCGTTCTCCTTGACCGTGTCGAACACCACGACGGTGTCGTACAGGGAGTAACCGAGAATCGTCAGCAGGCCGATCACCGTGCCCGGCGTCACCTCGAAGCCCACCAGCGCGTACACACCGATGGTGATCACGATGTCGTGGATCAGCGCGACCAGCGCCGCGACGGCCATCCGCCACTCGAAGGCGAAGGTGAGGTAGATCACCACCAGGATCATGAAGATCACCAGGCCCTGGAGGGCCTTCTTGGAGATCTCCTTGCCCCAGCTGGGGCCGACCACCTGCGTGTTGACCTTGTCCGGCGCGACCTTGAGGTCCTTGGCGATGGCCGCCGCGACCTGCTTGGTCTGGTCCGCGTCCGACTCCGCGATCTGGATCCGCAGGCCGTCGCCGCCGACCTTCTGCACTATGGCGTCGGTGCCGTCGGTGAACGGCTCCACCGCCTTGCGGGCGTCGTTCTGCGAGGCCGAGGTGTGCTCGATCGTGTAGACCGAGCCGCCCTTGAACTCGATGCCCTGGTGCAGCCCGCGGCCGAGCAGACCGCCGACCGCGAGCAGCAGGATCAGCGCGGAGATCGAGTACCACAACTTCTTGCGGCCGACGAAGTCGAACGAGACGTCGCCGTGGTGCAGCCGGACGCCGATGTTCTTGAGGTCACCGAAGCGACTCATCACGCCTCCTTGACGCCGGCAGCGCGGCCACGCGGGCGACGGCTGCGGTACGACTGGCGCTGATTGGCACCGAGCGCTTCGGGGTCGAGGCCGGACCACTTGTGGCCGTCCGCGAAGAACTTGCGCTTGGCGAGGATCGTCATGAGCGGCTTGGTGAACAGGAACACCACCACGACGTCGAGCAGCGTGGTCAGGCCGAGGGTGAACGCGAAGCCCTGGACCTTGCCGACCGAGACGACGTACAGCACCGCGGCGGCCAGGAACGACACCGCGTCGGACACCAGGATGGTGCGCCTGGCACGGGGCCACGCCTTCTCCACGGCGGGTCGCAACGTGCGACCCTCGCGGATCTCGTCCCGGATGCGCTCGAAGTACACGATGAACGAGTCCACCGTGATACCGATCGCGGCGATCGCGCCACACACCGCCGGCAGGTTGAGTGCGAAGCCGATACTTCGGCCGAGCAGACACATGATGGCGTAGGTGAGGGCCGCCGAGACCGCCAGACTCGCGATGCTCACCAGGCCGAGGCCGCGGTAGTAGAACAGCGAGTACAGGATGACCAGGACGATGCCGATCGCACCCGCGATCAGACCACCCCGGAGCTGGTCACCGCCCAGCGACGCGGACACCGTGGTCACGTCGCTCTTGGTGAAGGACAGCGGGAGCGCGCCGTACTTGAGCACGTTCTCCAGGTCCTTGGCCGAGGTGCGGCTGAAGTTGCCCGAGATCACCGCGCTGCCGCCGGGGATCTCCGCCTTCACCGACGGCGCGGAGACGACCACACCGTCCAAGTCGATCGCGAAGCGGTTGGTCGGGTACTTGTTCGCCGCCAGGTCACCGGTGATCTTGGTGAACTTGCTGGTGCCCGCGTCGGTGAACTTCAGCTCGACTTCCCAGCCGCCGACGCTGCCGTTCTGCGGCAGTTGCGCCTTCGACGAGGCAACGTCCGTGCCAGGGATCAGCACCGGACCGAGGATGTACTTCTCCTCGCCCTCGCCCTGATCACGGCTGCACGCCACGGTCGGCTTGTCCTCCGGGGCCGGAACCGGGCCGAGGCCGCGGTTCTCCGGGAGGGAGCAGTCCAGGTTGTTGTACTTCGCGCGCAGCTCGGGCGTGATGCCGTTCGCGTCGGCCCCGGCCGGCGGGGTGCTCGCCGGAGGCGTCGCGGGCGGGGTGCTCGCGGGCGGCGTCGACGGCGGCGGGGTCGGGGCGCCGGACGCGTCCTTCAGGTTCGGGATGACCCGACCCTGCGGCTTGCCCGACTGGGTCGCGGGCGGGGTGCTCGCGGCGGGCGGCGTGCTTGCCGGCGGCGTACTTGCCGGCGGGGTGCTCGCGGGCGGCGTCGACGGCGGAGTCAGCGGCAGCTTGGTACCACCCTGGGGGTTGAACGGCGTGGCCTCCAGAACGGGCCGGAAGAACAGCTTCGCGGTCTGGCCGACCTGCTCCGCCGTCTCCTTCTCGTTCTTGCCCTTGGGGATGCTGATGACGATATTGCGGTCGCCCTCGGTCTGCACCTCCGCCTCGGACACGCCGAACGCGTTGACGCGCTGGCGGATGATCTCCACCGCGGTCTGCATGTTCGACTTGTTGACCGCACCGTTGCGGCCCTGGTCGGCCTTGGCGGAGAGCGTGACACTGGTGCCGCCCGCGAGGTCGATGCCCAGACGTGGGGTCTTGTCCCCGGTCGAGAACATGATCGCGTACAGCGCGACGATCACGACCCCGATGAAGGCCAGGACCCGCCCGGGGTGCCCTCGGGAACTCGATTTCGGTGCTGCCACCTTCGCCCAATCTCCCTCTCGATGCCGCCGCGGACGGGCTTGCGCCACGTCCGCCGGCACGGCACGGCGCCCGGCAGATGCCGGACGCTGTCGTATCCGGGGTGTCACCCCCGGTCACATGACTGTATTGCTCTGCGGCGGCCCGAGGGCCACCGCACCCACCACGAGCCGAACTAGTCCTGCTTGTCGTCCTTGCGCAGCCGGTCGCCGACCTCGGACGCCTTGCTCGCGCCCTCGGACTTGGTGACGTCCACGGTCTTGGTGTCCTCGGCCTCGGAGTCCTCGGCGGCCTCGGGCTTCTTGTCGAGCTTCACGACGTCGTCGCCGGCTTCGGCGTCGTCTTCGTGCTCGTCTTCGTGCTCGTCGGCCTCGTCGCCGGAGGACAGGACGGCGGCGATGGCGCTCTTGACGAAGCGGCAGTGCACATCGGGCGCGACCTCAAGGATGACGGAATCGTCCTCCACCTCGGTGACCGTCGCGTACAGCCCTGCGATCGTGCGGACCTCGGCGCCCGGGACCAGCGAGTTCTGCGTTTCCATGGCCTGTCGCTGGCGTGTCTTCCCGGGCTTGATGATCAGGAAGTAGAACACCACGACGATGATTACTGGCAGGAGGAGGGTAAGCGGGTCCACGGCTTGAAACGATTCCTTCCCAAGGCCGCTCGGCGGCCCGGACGGTGACACTCGGCCGGCCACGGTGCGGCAGCCTCGGCGGAGTCTAGACGGGTACTTACTACAGGAACAACGACTACCGACCGCGTGTGTTCCCGACACGCACCGGCCTCACTCGGTTGCATCCTTACCGGTCACGGCCCCGTTGTCGAACAACACGCTCTGTTGTGCACCGAGCTGCCCCGGCAGCGCGCCCTGCGGCGGGTTCAGCCCCAGATGCAGCCATGCCTTCGCGGTGGCCACCCGACCGCGCGGTGTACGGGCCAGGAAACCGCTGCGGACCAGGAACGGCTCGGCGACCTCCTCGACCGTCTCGGTCTCCTCGCCGACCGCCACGGCCAGCGTGGACAGGCCCACCGGACCCCCGCCGAACAGCGTGGTCAGCGCCTGCAGCACGGCTCGGTCCAGCCGATCCAGGCCCAGCGCGTCCACCTCGTACACGTCCAGCGCACGCGCGGCGATGTCCCGATCGACCTTGCCGTTCGCCCGTACCTGCGCGTAGTCGCGGACCCGGCGCAGCAGCCGGTTGGCGATCCGAGGCGTGCCGCGCGAGCGGCCGGCAATCTCGGCGCCGCCCTCGGCGGACAATTCGACGTCGAGCAATCGTGCCGAACGGTTCAGCACCCGTTCGAGTTCGGCGGGGGCGTAGAAGTCCATGTGGCCGGTGAAGCCGAACCGGTCGCGCAGCGGCGGCGGCAACAATCCGGCCCGGGTGGTCGCGCCCACCAGGGTAAACGGCGGCAGGTCGAGCGGGATCGCGGTGGCCCCGGGACCCTTGCCGACGATGATGTCGACCCGGAAGTCCTCCATCGCCATGTACAACATCTCTTCGGCGGGCCGCGACATCCGGTGGATCTCGTCGAGGAAGAGCACCTCGCCCTCGGACAGCGAGGACAAGATCGCGGCCAGGTCGCCGGCGTGCTGGATGGCCGGGCCGGAGGTGATCCGGATCGGCACCCCCATCTCGGCCGCGATGATCATCGACAGCGTGGTCTTGCCGAGTCCGGGCGGGCCGGACAGCAACACGTGATCGGCGGTGCCGCCGCGCCCCAGGGCCGCGGTCAGCACCAGGGACAGCTGCTCGCGCACCCGCTCCTGGCCGATGAACTCGTCGAGGTTCTTCGGCCGCAGCGCGGCCTCGACGGCCTGGTCCTCGCCGTCCGCCTCGGCGGTCACCAGGCGTTCGCCGTCCTGCGTCATCGTGTTCCGCCCATGGTCGTGGTCGTGCGGCCTGCGTTCATCCTGCCCGACCCGGGCGACACGGGAATGCCGCGCCGAACGACGGGTCGCCTCCGCCGGTTCATCGGCGGTTCAGGCCGCGCAGGGCCGCCTTGAGCAACGCGCCGATGTCGGGCGTGGCCGCGGCCTCCGCCTCGGCGGTCACCGAGGCGACCGCGTCGTCCGCCTCGCGCGTCGCGTAGCCCAGGCCGACCAGCGCGGCGTGCAGTTGATCCCGCCAGCCGGCGCTCGCCGGGGCGCCGACGCCGAGCGCGGCGCCCGCGCCGGTGGGCGAGCCGAGCTTGTCCTTCAGGTCCAGGAGCAGCTTCTGCGCGCCCTTGGGTCCGATCCCCGGAACGGCGGTGAGCGCCTTGGCATCCTTGCCCGCGACCGCGGCGCGCAACGCGTCCGGGCTGTACACCCCGAGCATCGCCAGGGCCAGCTTCGGCCCCACCCCGTTGGCGGTCTGCAACACCTCGAACGTGCGCTTCTCGTCGTCGTCGGCGAAGCCGAACAGGGTGAGCGAGTCCTCCCGCACCACCAGCGACGTGGCCAGTCGGGCCGCCGCCCCGACGCGCAGCGTGGCCAGCGTGGTGGGCGTGCACTGCACGGCCAGGCCGACCCCGCCGACCTCGACGACGGCGGTGTCCGGGCCGAGGCCGGCCACCGTTCCGGAGACGAACGCGATCACCCGAGTGCTCCTGCTTGGCTAGTGGTACGTGGGCCGGCCGGACAAGGGCCGGTCGTCGAAGGCAACCGGTGGCCGGGTCCGGTCATCGGCGGGTGCCGCGCGGCAGCCGCGCGGTGGGCGTGCGTGCCGCGGCCACCGCCGCCGCGAGCCGGTCCGAGGCGCCGCCGCGCCAGATGTGACAGATCGCCAGCGCGACCGCGTCGGCGGCGTCCGCCGGTTTCGGCGGCCCGTCCAGACGCAGGATACGGGTCACCATCGCACCGATCTGGGCTTTGTCGGCGCGCCCGCTCCCGGTCACCGCGGCCTTGACCTCGCTCGGCGTGTGCAGCGTCACCGGCAGACCGCGCCGCGCGGCGCACACGATCGCCACGGCGGATGCCTGCGCGGTGCCCATCACGGTGCTCACGTTGTGCTGGCTGAACACCCGCTCGACCGCGACGCAGTCCGGGCGATGCCGGTCCAGCCACTCCTCGATGCCCTGCTCGATACCCAGCAGACGTGCGTCGATCGCCGCCTCGGCCGGAGTGCGCACCACGCCCGCCCCGATCATCCGCAGCGGTTTGCCGACCGCGCCGTCGACCACGCCGACGCCGCATCGGGTCAGACCGGGGTCGACCCCCAAGACCCGCATGCCGCGCCCCTCTCGTCCCGCGTCGTGTCGCCTCGGCGTCGCCGTGGTATTGCCCCCGCATACGAGCCGAACGCTGCCCGATACGAACACCTGTTCGCCCGAGCAAACCCTAGTGCAGCCGCGCCGATCCCCTCGGTACCGCCACTCCGTGATCACTCGTTCGAGCGACACGTACGCTTGGCCCGGTCGATAACGCCCCGATGACAGCCCTGTGACGATCGTTCCCCAAGTGGCCCGGTCGCCGCACAGGAGCCCGCACAGGCGACGCTAGGGTCGGTTGAGACTGCCTCGCTCGCCGCCCGGAAGGTTTTCATGCCGTCGCCGTCCACGCCGGTCACCGAGACCCCACCGGCCGCCGAGAAGGGTGCGATCAGGGTGCCGGCGCGCCCCGACAGGGCCTTCGCCGCCGGTCTCCCCGACCGCCTGCGGACCGGCGTCGTCGACTTCGCACACCGCGCGAGCGCTTCTTTTCGCCCGGCCCGCACGGCGGTACTCGGCTACCTGATCGCACGGGCGATCAACCTCGCGGTGCTCGGCGTGATGGCGTTGGCGGCCGGCAAGCCGTTCTGGTCGATGGTCGGCTCGTGGGACGGCGTCTGGTTCCGCGACATCGCGGACTTCGGCTACGTCGACAAGATCCCGGTCTCGCCGGCCGGCAAGCCGTACTGGACCAACGTCGAGTTCTTCCCCGGCTACCCCTGGGCCGTCCGCCTCGTCGGCGATGTGACCGGCCTGTCCGCGCTCAACGCCGGCATGATCGTCACCGTGTCGGCCGGTGTCGTCGCGGCATGGGGGCTGTACGCGCTCGGGCGCGAACTCACCGGCAACCACCGGGTGGCCACCCTGTTCGCCCTCCTGTGGGGCGTCGCGCCGGGCTCGATGGTGCTCACCATGGTCTACTCCGAGGCGCTGTTCGTGGCCTTCGCGTCCTGGGGCCTGCTTGCCGTCGTCCGCCGCCACTGGACCCTGGCCTGCGGGCTGTGCCTGCTCGCCGGCCTGACCCGCAACACCGCGTTCGGCCTGGTCGCGGCCCTGGGCGTGGCGACCCTGGCGATCGTGCTGCGCCGCCGCGAGGACGGCACGCGGATCGGCCTGCTGGCCCCGGAGGCCCGCCGCCCGGTGTTGGCCACGCTGGTCTCACCGCTGGCGTGCGTGGGCTTCATCGCCTGGGTGGGCTGGCTGGCCGGTCGACCCGACGGATGGGTCTGGATCCAGGACAAGGCCTTCAACCTGCGCTTCGACTGGGGCATAAGCACCGTCCAGTGGATGGCCAAGTACCTCACCCACCTGGGCCGGCCGATCTATGTGGTCTGCACGTTCGTGATCATCCTGTCCGTGGGGCTGATGATCTGGTCCCTCCGGGACCGCCGAATCCCGCTGCCGGTGCACGTGTACGGCGGCGTGGTGATGCTCCTGGCCCTGACCACGAGCAACGGCTGGTTCTTCCACTCCAAGCCACGCTTCATGCTCCCGGCCTTCACCATCGCGCTGCCACTGGCCCGGCTGATGGCCAAGTGGCCGCGCGGCGTGGTGATCTCGGTGCTGGTCGCGGGGGCGGCGTTCGCCGGGTGGTACGTGGGCTTCCTGCTGTACGTAATAAACACGAACCCGTAGCGCCCACGGCGATTTCGCGAACGCGCGTGGGGTCGGCGCGAAAGTCCGCCCCCC
>NZ_JBEXCV010000192.1:0-14120 GCF_040605455.1 Embleya sp. NPDC005575
AGCAGCCTCGGCTACCGCACGCCCGTCGAATACGAAGCCGCACTCGCAGCCTGACCACCACAACGAAGGTGTCCGTCAAAGCGGAGCAAGCTCAGACATGGCTGCTTCTGCCAGGGTGCGGTTATGACTACGACACCGGATGGACGGCCCATACCGCCCGCGCATGCTGATGAGCGCGCCATGCTGGAAGCATGGCTCGACTTTCACCGTGCGACTCTCGCCCTCAAGTGCTCGGGCCTCAAAGATGATCAATTACGACTGGCCTCGGTGGCACCGTCGTCGATGACGCTACTGGGCCTCGTCCAGCACATGGCTGAGGTGGAACGCAACTGGTTCCAGCGTGTGTTCACGGGCCGGGACGTGCCCCCGGTCTTCGGGGAGAGCAATGCTGATGGCTTTGCCCTTCATCCGGACCGTGGACTCGACGAGGCGACGGCCGCCTGGCAAGCGGAAGTCGCTCAAGGCCGTGAGTTCATCGCCGCCGCATCATCACTGGAGGACTCCGGTCACCTGTCTGAACAGGAAGCCGGCCATGTAGGCGATCACGGAGTGTCGCTGCGCTGGATCATGGTCCACATGATCGAGGAGTACGCACGTCACAATGGCCATGCCGATCTGATCCGAGAGCGCATCGACGGAGTCGCCGGGGTGTGAGGCGTGTTGCCTTCGTTGGAATGACCGCAGCGGCCGTCGCACTCCTCAGCTGACGGCGGCTCGTTCGGCTTGGGCGGCGAGATCGCGAGATGGCCCGTCCACCGGGACGGTGGACGGGCCATGATGTGCTGGAGGGATGCGATCAGGCCGGTGGTTCCTGCTCAGTGAAGCGGGCTTCGAGGTCGGCGACGCGTCGGTCCTGGAAGCGGAGGTTGGATCGGGCGGCTTTGAGCCGCTCGTCGAGGGTGCGGTTGTCGGCGGTCAGCTGGCGGACCCTTTGTTTGAGGGTGGTGTTCTCGGTGGTGATCCGCTGGATGGCCTCTTCGGTCCATTCGGCCTGCAAGTCCCTTATCTGGCCGAGGAGTTCGCCGATCCGGGTGCGCTGGGCGAGGATCTCGGCCTGGGCGGCCTTGAGCGCGTCTTCGGCGTTCAGCGCGCGCTCGCGCCAGGTTGCCTCGCGCTCGTTGTCCTGTTCGACGAGCATCCGGGTCCGGCGGTCGCCTGCCTCGGTCATCGCCGTAGCGACGACGGCCCGGGCTTCGGGGTTGTCATAGAGGAAGGTCCGTGAGACGCCCGCCCGGCGGGCGACAGCGGCAACGCTGACCTGGGCCTTCTCTCGCTGGAGCCGGACGATGGACTCGCGGACCCGCAGGAGGGCCGTGTCGGTCTTGCTGCGGCGGGCTGCCAGGGCCGAGGCGGTGCGGGGTTCGGGGACGCTGTTCATGCGACGTCCTGTTCGGGGTCGGTGTCCTCGGCTGTGCACGTATCGCTGTACTCGCTCTCCTCCTCGGCGCCCGCGTCGGCGAGGTCGGCGGCGCGGAATGCGGTGGACCAGACGCGGTGGAAGTAGTCCTGGGGTTTGCGCAGGTCCAGGGCGAGAGCGTCGTCGAGGAGGCCGAGGCTGGCCAGGGCCTTCTCCAGGCCGTCGATGGCGCGGGCGGTGGGCTCGAAGTAGCGGTGGAGGTAGTCGGCGGTCGCATCATCGGGGGAGCCTTCGGCCAGCAGCCGCCACTGTTCACGCTTGCGCTGCCAGTAGAGGAGGTCGGCGCCGGACAGGACGAACTTGTCGCAGTTGTGGCAGTCGAGGTTCCAGGGGCAGGCGCCGCCGTCGACGACGGGCTGGAAGGTGCAGAAGCCGCCCTCGGCGGGTGTGCTGCGGCGGGACAGATCGATGGCGAGGGCTTGAGCCTGCTCGCGGGTGAGCGGGGTGGCCGTCTCGGTGAGGAGTTCTCCCGGGCTGGCGGTGCCGGGGCCGGCGACCCAGACGTGCTGGAGGACGTCTTCGAGGTCGGACTGGGTCAGGTGGATGTAGTGCTCGGCCATCCGTTCGGAGACGTGGCCCAGGTATCGGCGAACGTGGGTCAGGGTCGCCCCGGCCCGTAGCAGGCTGGTCGCCAGCGAATGCCGGGCCTGGTGGGGGACCCAGCGGCCGATGTCGAGCTCGTCGATCCAGAGCTTGAAGCCCTTGTGGAACCACTTGTATGACAGCGGCCGACGTCCGTCGCGGTTGCGGATGTTCGTGGGGAACAGCGCCATCCGGGCGCGTTCCTCGGCGGTGGGCGGCCGGTTGTTCCGGGCCTCGAACAGGGTCAGGGTCTTGCGCTGGCGTGCTTCCAGAAGCTGGTGGACCCGCTCGGGGATCCGCAGGGCCTGGTCGTAGTTGCCGACTTTGGTCTGGTCGTGCCAGAGCATCGGGAGTCCGCCGTAGCGGCCGAGGCACTCCAGGCGGAGCTGGAGGATCTCTCCGCAGCGGCGGCCCGTGACGATGATCGTCTCCCAGGCGTCCCGCAGGCCGCGGTCGAACGGGTCGTAGGTCCCCGCGAGCCTGAGCAGGTTGGTCTCGTCAGCGAGCGCGCGGGCGACACCGTCGGCGAAGGGCTGCCGAGAGCGGCTGACCGTCCGTCCTGGGGCGGGCATGGCGGCGATGAAGGCCCGGTCCAAGCCGAGGCGTTCGGCCTCTCCCGACTCCAGGGCCCCGCGCAGCAGCCGCCGGGTGCGGTGGAAGACGCGCTGTCGGGTGTTGGCGGTCACGATCGACGGCTTGCCGTGGACGCCTCTGGCCGCCAGCGAGACGAGGCCGTCCCGCTCGCGTTGCCGCTGGTCGGCGACGAACTGGTGCATGTGCTCGGCCGTCAGCACCTGCGGGTCGTGGCCGCCGGCGGGAGCGTGGAGTTCCAGGAAGGTGCTCAGCTCCAGACCGGCTCGGCGCATGTCGTCGAACGTGCCTCCGCTGCGCGGACAGCTCGGAGAGCGCAGGATCGCGACCAAGTGGTCCCAGATCAGGTCGCGCAGCCATTGCTGGGAGACACCGGTGAGGTCCATGCGGACCGAGCGGCCGGTGAGCTTCCGCCCGAAGTGCTCGGTGAGGATGTATCCGAGCTCACGCGTCTCGGCCGGCGTCACGTAGAGGGGCTGCAGCCAGCCGGTCACGGCCCGCACGATGTGGACCGCCTCACGGCTGACCGCCTTCTGCAGAAGCCGTTCCTCCTCGGGGCCCGCGTCCGTCAGCGACCGGAGACCGTGCTCGCGGGCGAAGTTCGCCAAGCCCTGCCAGGTGACCAGTTCCCAGCGGCCGTGTGCCTTCTGGGTGTAGGCGAACATTCCCCACTTGATCTCGGCCCGCAGCAGCGGATGCAGCCCCCGGAGGTTGACCTGCGCGGGCCGGAGCACTGCCACGGCACTCGCGCACCAGCGCTCGAAGGCGTGCTCGTCCTCGTAGCTGACCGGCGCGACCAGCCCGCGGCGTCCGTAGCGAGTGCCCCACTGCGACGGCAGGGTCGCTCCTCCTGGCCTGCCATGCCTGCGGTAGCGGCGTTCGTGCCGGAAGCACAGCCCGAGCGGGGAGTCCGCCAGTTCCGGGCAGACATGGACCCGGCAACTGCCGAAGCCAGGGAGGGGGTGCTGGTCGAGGAGCCAGGCGTCGAAGTCGGCATCGCCGTCACGGTGGCCGCGGTGGTTGTACCAGCGGAACTCGTGATAGTGGCAGAGCTCCAGCGTGAGGTGTCGGGCGGGGCGCTCGGGGCAGATCCCGCAGGTCCGTTGCTCCACGCCATCCCCGAGGCCGACGGACGGCGCGGTGCGGAGGAACTCGGCTCGCGTTCCTCCCCGGGCGCGGTGGTTGCGCCAGAGCATCTCGTGGGATGAGCACAGATCGCCGTGGCCCATCGTGGACCGCTCACAGTCAGCGCAGAGGCAATTCCACCGGTAGACAGGATGGTTCGGTGGGACCTTGATGATGTCCGGGCGGAACAGCGGGTCGAACGACGGGACGCTGATCAGCGCCGTGAGGACCTCCAGCCGGTCCCGGCCGGTGCGGGTGTCGGGCTGTGGCAGCAGGGTTGTCACGGTCACTTCGGCTCACCCCAGACCGTGCGCAGGGCGGCGTCGAACGTGGGGTCCTGGAGGTCGACGTGGCCGTAAACCTCGTCGACCGTGGCGGCCGAGGCCCAGCCGCCGGCGTCCCGGGCTATCAGCAGGTTGCCGTCGGCGGCGTCGAGGACCGCGGAGGTGAACGTGTGCCGGAAGGCATGGGGTTTCACCAGCCCGAGCCCGGCACGTTTCCCCGCCCGGCCGAGCATCCTCCGGGCCCCGACCGGCGCCCATGGCTGCCCGGTCCCGGCGCCGTGCAGCTGGACCAGCAGCATGCCGTGTCCCGCCCCGCGCGGGTACTCGCCGGTGAGGTACTCGAAGTAGGTGTGCACCATCTCCGGGCTGACCCGCTTGATCAGCCCGCCCGTGACCGTGCCGTGCTCGACCCGCCAGGAGTGCTTGGTCTTGGCCTCGGCCCGGTTGGGGTTGCCAGGACGATGACAGACATGCAGGTGAGGGCTGCGGCACTCGTTGCAGGCCGCGTTCTCCCGCAGGTGCAGGTCGACCAGGTGCAGCCCGCACAACTCGCCGATCCGAAGCCCGCCGTCGGCCAGCCAGGTCACCACCATCCGGTCCCGGGCCGAGTTCACCGTCTCCAGCAGCTTCTCCCTCGCCCCGTCAGGCAGCATCTTCGGGTGCCTGCGGTGCGGCCCCTTCGGCGCGAGCAGGTTCGCCGGCATCACGGATTTCACGTGCCCGAGCAACGAGCGGCGACGGTCCACCCGCGACGGCAGCCGCGTGCCGTCGAGCTTCTCACCGAGGCCCACGTTGACGCCGAGAGAGGCTTGGTGCAGGTAGAAGCCCTTCAGGCAGGACGCCGCGATCGACAGCGCGGACCGGCCGTAAGGGCGCTTTCCCACCCGCCACGGCTCCCCGAGCGGCATGTGGACCTCGGCGCCGACGATGCCCATGTACCGTTCCAGGTCGCGCAGTTGGACCGTGTCGAAGGCCAGGCACTCGCGCTCCAGCCACCGCAGATGGTCCACCAGGTAGTACGCGTACGTCTTCTGCGTGCCCGAGCCGTCATGGCCGCGCAGGAACCGGTCCGCCTCAGCGTGGAGCGTGCCCTCCGGCCAGACGATGGTCCACGACCTCCATCCGCCCTTCCGCTCGATCCGCTGGACCCTCAAGTCCCCGACCACAAGGTGCCGTACCACTCGTCCTCCGTACCGACTCCAGAACATGACGAACGTCCTGAACCCGGTCGGTAAACGAACCCATGACGTCCACGCCACAGGCTCGAACGGACATCACGAACAGCACAAATCACGGTCGGTAAACTTGGCGACGACCCACTCGTCCAGGATCTCCTGTAGTTCCAACAGCGACCACAGGCGCTCGCGTTCCGGATGACGCCCGCGATGATCGGTGGTGCGTCCGGTGTAGCCCGGCAGGAACTGCGCGAACAACGTGGCCACCGAGGCGAGCATCTTCTCGATGTGGCCCTTCTCGAAGCCCGAACCCTTGTGCGCGGGTTGCAGATCGATCTCCAGGAACCGGCAGGAAGACAGAAAGTTGCGGGAGATGAACGCCTTCCCGTGGTCGCAGACGATCATCTCCGGCACGATCACCGGCCGGGCGGCCGCGTGGGCCAGGCGCTCGTCCAACTCCAGGAGCCGGCGATGCGGCAGCACCGAGCGCGACATCCTCAGCGCGTCCACCCAACCCGGCCGCATCAGCTCGGGAGTGACGGTGCGGGCCAGCAGAACACTGGCGTCCACCGCCTTGGTCGTCGGCCGCAGCACGGCCGCGGTCAACGTCCGCGTCGCGACGTCGACCATGGCGGTCAGCTCGACCCGCCCGGTGACGCCGGTGTCGAGCAGGACCAGCGCGTCCAAAGGAGTGGAGTCGATCTGCATCACCTCGCCCGGCGCGAAGGCTGGCAACTCGCCGAACGGCGCGAGGGCCCCGTGCGCCCGGGACCGCCGGGTCGCGGCCGACCCGAACGTGTGAGTACCCGTGGTCAGTTTCGCCAACAACCGGTAGAGCGTGCGCTGCGAGGGAAGCCGGACGTCCTGCCCCTCGGGCGCATCCCTGAGGATCTCTCCGGTCCGCCAGAGGATGAACGTGCCGGCCCGGGTGGACGCATCGACGGCCTCGGCGACCGCCTGCCGCATGGCCGCCACCACGACCGCGTCCACCGTGCCGAACTCGGGCGTCCTGCGGACCGGCCGATGGTCGGCCAGTCCCAGCACCCCATCGGCCTGGTAACGGCGGCGGCGATGGGCAAGCGTGCTCGCCGTCACCGCGTGGCCCGCGGCGGTCAACTCGGCGGCCTTGGCTCGCTGACGCGCCGTCAGCGAACGATCCGGGCCGTACTCGGGCCGGGCGACCGCGTCCGGCCCGGCATCCGGCGGCAGCCCGTGCAGCACCTCGAAGATGTGGCCTTCCCACCACAGTGCCTTCTCGACAACCTCCGCAGGAAACGTCTCCAACAGGGACGCGGTCGGCAGCGCATCCGCATGGGGCTGTCGATGACGGCGAAGTCCGCTCCCGCGAGCAACTCGGCCAGGCCCACCACACGTGTGGACGCGTCGGCATCGCTCAAGGTCACCACGTTCGCGGAGACCGCGACCACCCCTCGGATCCGGCCCTCGAAACGCACCCGCTCACCGACCGAGATTCCCGCAGGCCGCCTCAACTCGCCCAACCCGACCACCCCTTCGCCCAGACCAGGCTCTCGGTTCCCAAGAGTTCGCCCTCCAGATCCGCGCCGAGCGCTCCGGACCACAACAGGTGGAACAGCACCGGCAGCACCCGAAGCCGATCGCCGACCCGCTCCGCACCCGACCACAGCGGAGCAGGGTCCCGAAAGACCTCGACCAGGCGAGCGGCCACGTCCACGGGCCGCCCCGAGCGTGTCCGCCGGTATCGCCCCAACCAGCGCATGTTCGCCATGAACACCGGGTCGGGCGCGCCCACCCACTCGAACTCCCAGCCCACCGCCGCGCAGGCCCGCCGCGTCGCGGCGAACGCCTCCCGCGTGGGCTCGTCCATACGATCGGCAGCGCGGACATCCACGACCCGGGCCCGACCGTCGGCCAGCCGTACGAAGTAGTCCGGCGCGTGCCGACGCTTGCGCAGCCCGTCGTGCCAGTGCAACCAGAACGGCTGCGAGGCGATGCCGACCACCAGCGGATCACGATCCAGCAGCAGCAACCGATCCCGCTCCAACCACGACTCGTAACCCACGTGGTTTCCCGTCGTCACCGCGTAGTACCAGCCGGGGAAACTCCCGCCGCCCTTGGCCCAACGGAACTCCCGTACCGGATCCGCCGATTCGAACCTCGTGCTCCAGCCGAGCCCAAGCGGCTGCCGCCGACGCTCACCCGACTCGAAGAAGTCCAGCTCGAACGCTGACAACGCGGCATCACCGAACGCACGCGCCGGTACCCCCACCGTCCCCCCAGACCACCAGCAACCCCACCCGGTCAATCTTCGATGGCAGGAACCTACTGATGATCAAACTTCGATGGCAAACGGTGAAGCAACGCTGTCACGGGACAGACAGGCACGCCCGTTTCCGGGCGGGGTCAGGACCAACGGCGACACATTTCGTCACCGCCTTGACGGGTGACGAATCAGGGTGCAGGCTGAGGATCGTTCGAGCGACACGGAAGACGCGATCCACGATCGATGAAGTGGAGCATGGCCATGAACAACGAATTCGGCACTGATGCCGCTGTGGCGGAACGGCGCGCGAAGTACGGCAGGCTGCCCGAGCGCATCCGCCTCGAGGACATGTCCGAAGAGGTAGAGGCCGCGCCCGACGCCGAAGCGAGTTCGTACAACCCCGAAGCCTCATGGAACCGCTTCTCGTGCCTGGCCCTCGATCTTGGACTGTAGAGCAGTGGACATCGGCTCGGGCCGCCGTCGGACCGCACGCTTCGACCGGCGATTCCCCTCGCCTCGCAGCCCGAGTCCTGACATGCCTCGGTCCGATGCACAGCGCTGCGTCGGTTCCGCCCCAGAGTTTGGAGGCAGCCCAAACCTGGACCGCTTGCCGGTTGCCGGTTGCCGGTTGCCGGTTGCCGGTTGCCGACCCACGCTCCCAGCGGACGAGAACGCTCTTGGTGTCAGCGAATGTCGTTGGAGCGAGGGTCTTGGCCTGCCTCGGTGGTGGGGGTGGTGCCCTGAGGGTGTTCTCGTCGGCGACGCGGAGCGTGATCTCCTGTTGATCCAGAACGTCGTTCAGGATGCGCAGGACACTCTTCCATTGCGTGGCCGGGATGTTGTCGGCCTCGAACGCTCTACGGATGTCGATACCGGAGATCCGTCCCTGAGCCCTGCTTCGTTCGATCAGCGACCGTAGGGCGGGGAACAGCCAGAATTCCTGCGGGAATTGGGGGGTTCTTCGGCTCGCGAGGGTCGGACTGTGGACTCGCGATGGGGTCGTGCGGTGCCCCCCGCACCCGGATGCGGTTTGCCGAGGGTGGCTGTGCTCGTGGGGATCGGTTGGACAGGGTTGACGACGATGCCTACGTCGAGTTGCTCCATGATCTGATTCGGCGTGCGCAGGCGGTTCCTCCATTGCGTCACCGCTGGCCGCTGCGCGCGACCAGCGGTGGAGCCGCGAACGCCATCGACGACAATCACAAGCAGCGACACCCCACCACCGCCACACCCGGCGCCACGCACCGCGAACCGGTGTGGGTGGCAATGCTGCCCCGGGCGGCTCACACGGCCAGCAGCCGGCGCACATCCGATTCGGCGAGTTCGCAGGCCGCGCCCTCGCGGACCACGACCCCCGCGTCCAGGATCGTGAACCGGTCCGCCAGGCGCGTCGCGAAGTCCAGATACTGCTCCACGAGCAGCACCGCGAGTCCGCGCTCGCGGTGCAGCCGCTCGATCACGTCCTCGATCTCGGCGACGATGGACGGCTGGATGCCCTCGGTGGGTTCGTCCAGGATCAGCATCCTCGGTTCGGTCACCAGGGCGCGGGCGATGGCGAGTTGCTGTTGCTGGCCGCCGGAGAGGAAGCCGGCGGGTCGGTCGAGCAACGGGCGCAGGCGCGGGAAGACGTCCAGTACCTCGTCCTACACGGCCTTGCCGCGGCCGCCGCTCGCCTCCCGCACCACCCGCAGGTTCTCCCGCACGGTGAGCTGCCCGAAGCTCTCGTGTCCCTGCGACACGTAGCCCAGGCCCAGCCGGACCCGCTCGTGGGTGGCCAGCCGGGTGATGTCGCGGCCCTCGAAGCGGACCCGCCCGCCACGCACCGGCAGTACGCCCATCAGCGCGTCGAGCAGCGTGGTCTTGCCGACGCCGTTGCGGCCCATGACGCACACCAGGGAACCTGCGGCGACGGTGAGGTCGACGCCGAACAACACCCGGGTCCGGCCGTATCCGACCTCCAGGCCGGTCACCTCCAGCATCGCGTCCATCAGGACACCGCCTCCCGCTCCTGAGCTTCGTCGGACCGCGCGTCGCGCGAGCGGCCGAGGTAGACCTCGCGCACCATCGGGTCGGCCTGGACCGAGGCCATGTCGCCCTCGATCAGCACCCGGCCCTCGTGCAGCACGGTCACGGGGCGTGCGGGCCGGTCTCGCGGGTCGTTTGTGGGTGGGGTGTGCCGGACTTCGTCGGTGCGGTTTCGCGGCGCTGGGGTGGCTGTGTCGTGGCCTTGGTCGACGGGTGTGCGGCGGGGCGGGGCGCGGGTGCGCAAGGGGTGGAGCCGCTTGGGATCACCCGGAGCGTGCGCACGGTGTCGGCGCCGACGACCGCGTTGATCCGCGCGATCAACGACGTGCGGATGAGGCGGAGTTGCGTGGCGAACGTGCTCGAGGTCGGGTGCAGGTCCAGGCGGCGGGCCTGGGGGTCGTAGTGGCCGGCGCGGACGTGATCGGCGTACTCGGGGGCGATGCGCGGCCACTGGTCGGTGATCGTTCCACCAGCGACCGGGGCGGTCCATCCGCGGGCGACGAGCAGCCGGCGGAGGAGACCGTCGAGGCGGTGCGGGTCGCGGTCGTCGACGCGGGCCGGGGAGAACCGGGCGCGGGCGGCGCGCTTCGTGGCGGTGGTGCCGTCCCGGTCGCGGGCGGCGACCAGGGTCGAGCGCAGGGCGATCCGGGCGAGGTCCTGCGGGCGGGCGTCCTCGGTGGGGGCGGTCATCGGGCACCGGTCCCGGTCAGGCGCAGGGTGGGCGAGGGGGCAAGGCGGTAGGCGCGGTCGACCAGGTCGTGGCCGTACAGGGCGCGGGCGTAGGCGGGGCCGGCGTACTCGGATTCGGCCAGGACGCGGGCCAGTTGGGCGGGCGTCATCGCGGCCGGGTCGGGCAGGCCGTCCGGGTGCAGGGGCAGATCCTCGCCCTGGTCCTGGTCGTCGTTGTGGGTGCCGGCGGGAGCGACGGCCTGGGCCATCAGGGCCGCGGCGGCCGGGGGCGGGCCTGCCTGCGCGGTGTCGGCCTCCGGGGTCCAGTCGTGGTGGCGGGCGGCGGTCGCGGCGCGCGAATCGCGCCACAACTCCATCATCTCGGCGCGTTGTTCCGGCGTAGTCCAGATCCGGTGGGCCGAGGCGGTACGGCGCGCGAGCAGGCCGCTCGGGCGCTTGATCCGGGCCGGCACGTCGCCCCGGGTGAGGTGGATCCACGCCTGGACCTCGTCGCAGGTCCAACCGGCGTCGGCCAGATCGCGGGTCACCCACGATCCGGGGCAGGCGGGCCCGGTCCAGCCACGGGAGGCGGGTCATCAGGTCCCGGGCGAGGGCGAACCGACGCTGGTAGCGGTTGGGGCGGTGTGCGGGTCGGGGGCGGGTGTTCGCAGGAATCGCGCTCGAACCATTCGTGTTCCCGCCGGCGAGCCCTTCTGGGGGGACCCAGAGATTTCCGCAGCAAGGACATGTCCAGGAGTAACAACCCCTAATGGGGCGTGGGATGGGAGGGCCCAGGCCCAGGGTGGCGCCGTCCAGCGGTTCCGCCCGGTCTGATCACGTGGTGCCGAGGGGGCCTCGGCTGTCAGCGCCGAGGCCCCCTGCGGAAGTTGCGATCACCTGTCGACGGCGTCGGTCACGCGATTCCAGTTGTCCAGGTCTGCGATGCGCGCCTCCAGGGCAGTGCGCATGCCGGTGGCGCTAGAAGCACCAAGAGCCAGGCGCAGCGGGGGGATGGGGCTGTCGACCGCGGTTCGGATGCCTTCGGCGATTCGGGCCGCGGTGGAGAACGCGGATCGGGGCAGTTCTCCGATGCCCTTGTGGACCTCGCGGACGGTCTGGTCGTAGTCGTCGAGGCCTGCGGCGACGTCGAGGTTGGACAGGAAGGGGGTGGCGGTCATTCCGGGCTGGATGAGCGTGACGTTGATGCCGAGCGGTGCGACCTCGGCGACCAGTGCGTCCGAGAGTCCCTCGACCGCGTACTTGGTCGCGGCCAGCAGTCCCACGCCGGGGTGGGCGGACTGCCCGTAGACCGACGAGCCCTGGAGGATGTGTCCGGAGCGCTGGGAGCGGAGTATCGGCAGCGTCGCGCGGAGCACGTTGAGCACGCCGAAGACGTTGGTGTCGAACACGGCGCGAACTTGCGTGTCGGAGGCTTCCTCGACGGCTCCGAAGAGTCCGTAGCCGGCGTTGTTGGCCACCACGTCGATGCGGCCGAACCGCGCGTGCGTGCGTCCCACCGCTTCGCGGACGGCCTGCTCGTCACGCACGTCTGCCCGGATGAGGAGCAGGCGGTCGCCGTGCGCCTCGGCCAGATCGTCAAGGGAAGCCGTGTCGCGGGCGATTGCCGAGACGACGTCGCCGTTCTCCAGTGCCTGGAGGGTGAGTTCGCGGCCGATGCCGGACGTCGCGCCGGTGATGAACCACGCGCGGAGGCTTGTCTGCTGGTCTGAGGTCTCGTTCATGTTGCGACCGTAAGTCGTTAGCTCATAACGCGTCAAGTGATGCCATCACATCCGTTGCCCGTTAGACGACTTAGTACCTCTTCTTCTGATGTAGGGTGGGGTGATGAGCAGTGCTGCAACTGGATCTGCGAAACCCAGCCCGCGCACCGTCATGCCGGTGGTGGAGACCGTGCTCGCGTTCGTGAACACACGCGCGGACGGGGGCGGTCGGCAAGAGTTGTTCGGAGACGGGCACTCCTTCGCGGCGTGGCTCGCGGAGCACGATGAGTTCGGTGGCGATGCCGTGGCGACCGACGCCGATGCCGCGACCGCACGCGAGCTGCGTGACGCCCTGGCGACCCTGCTGCTGGCGCACTCGGGCGACGAGGAGAGCCTGGGCGAGCCGCTCGGGCGAGCCGAGCAACACCTGCGGCGCGCAGGTGCGCTCTACCCGCTGGCGACGGTGGTCACAGCCGGTGGTGTTGAGCTGGCGTCACCGCAGGCAGGGGTGCCGCGTGTGTTCGGGACCGTACTGGCCGCGGTGACAACCTTCGCGCAGACCGGCGACTGGGGTCGCATCAAGGCGTGCCGCAACCCCCCGTGCCATTTCGGTTTCTTCGACCGCACACGCAACGGGGCAGGGCTCTACTGCAGCACCGGCTGTGGCTCCCAGGTCTCCATGCGTAATTACCGCCAACGGCAGCGCCAGGAGAGCGAGACACCGCCCGAGGCGTGAAGCCGCGGCTCCGCCGATGGCCCCCTCGAAGCTGTGCTCAGCCGCGCCCGCCAGCTTCAGCCCGAAGACGGCACCCTGCCATGACATTTCCCGCCCGGTGGTGAGGCGGCGAGAGTCTGGGGGGCGTCGCGGGCTTGTCGGTACCCGGTGCCTGACTACCGGTCCAGCCCGGTCCGCGCCCCCACAGCCGCGTCAGATGCCCAATCGACGTCAAGACGGATGCTTCTCCTGCATGACGCCGCCATGGGCCCAGGCCAGGTCAACTGGCCGCGGCTTCGCCATGGTGGGACGGTGCAACTGCTGGCTGACAAGCTCGACTTCGGCGCTGTGCACTTCTTCGATCTCCGCGAGCACGGTCGTCAGCAGGGCCAGCGTGCGGGGTACATGGTCAAGCGATCAGATGGACATCCAGGTGCTCGGGCACCTGGTCGAGGTGGAGCTGCGCGAAGAAGGAGAACGTCCAGTCGTCCAGGACCCTGGGAGTCAACGATCGTCGGACCACACACACCCGTGATCCCACCCCCACGCCGCCAATACGCCCTCGACCCGTGGGTAATGAAATCCGCCGAGATGCGTTACGCGCTACTTCTCGGCGGCCGCCCTTGCACAGGCCGTGCTTGTCACGTCTCCGGGCCACCATCGGCGCACGTCCTCCATCGCCTCGACCACCTCGGCCACGACGCCCGTTCCCCCATGTCGACCAGCATTCCGGCTGTCGCCCCCACGACGGCGAGGACGACCGGTCGTGCGGAGCGGCCCAGCGGGGCCGGCCTGGCGGTGCTGGTCTCGGTGGGCGGGATCCGGACCGGCGTGGCGGTGGTCGCGGTGGTCGCGGTGGGTGCCCTCATCGGTCTCCCGACCGCGCTGGCGCTCCCGAAGGCCGTGCGGCCTCCTGCCGATCCGGCCGGGGCCGGGCCTGCCGATCCGATCGGTCAGCCGTCTTCCTCCTCGTCCTCGGTGCGGTCACCCTCGGCCTGCGACGTCTCGTAGGCGTGGGCGGTCTGCTCCGATGTGGCGTCTTCGTCGGACGGCCGCATGTCGCTTTCCCGCACCACCACGCGCGGGGGCGAGTGCATGCCGTGGTGGTCGTCGTGAAGCCGGTGCTCGCCGCGCACCTCGGTGTCAGGCATGGCGCCTCCTGCGGCCCACCGCACCCGGCGGCGCCGGGTACGGTGCCGCTACATCTCCAGTGTCCCTCTTCCAGGGTCGCCCGCCCCGTGCGCGGTGCGTCGCCGGCTGCGACGCCCTGCGGAATACCGGCTTGCGCTTCGGGGTGGACGCGGTGGGCCTTCGACGAGCGGTGCGGCATCCTGACAACAACACAAGACCCACCACGACCCGGACCGCTCCGCGGCCCCACCACCGCGCCTGCCCGCCACCCGAACACGACCCGAACCGACAGAGACCAGGACGACAGGGCCTCCCCCGCGAACGACACGAGCGGCGTCCCGGACTCGTGCCGGGACTATCAAGGACTCGGTGTACACCCTGAGCAAAGGGAGTATCCGATGACCGACGTGGCGATTACGACGACCGGGTCGAGTCCGGTGGAG
>NZ_JBEXCV010000193.1:0-14075 GCF_040605455.1 Embleya sp. NPDC005575
GGCGCCGTCACGGGCCTGGGCGGCGCGTTGCTCGGCGCCTTCCGCGTCGGCGCGCCTGGCGGCCGCCGTCTGACCCGCGGTCTGCGCCTTGCCCAACTCCGTTTGCGCGTTCTCGCGTTGGGACTGGGCTCGGGCATCGGCGGCCTGCGCGCGGGCGCGTTCGGTCTCCGAACGCGTCCTGGCGATGGCGGCGTTGCCGCGCTCGGTCTCGGCGGTCACCCGCTTGGCCTGCGCGTCGTCCGCGGCTGTCTTCGCCCGCGCCTCGGCCTGCTCGGCCGTGGCACGGGCGGTCGCGGCACGCCCGGCGGCGTCCTTGGCCTGCGCGGCCTGGGCGACCGCGACATCGGCGGACGCCTTCGCCTGCGCGGCGGCCTCCTCGGCGGCCTTGCGCCGATACTCCGCCTGCACCGCGGCGGACTCGGCCTTCGCCCGCTCGAACAGGGCCGCGCTCGTGGCGCCGGTGGCATCCGAGGCGCTCGCGGCGGTGTCCGCGGCCTTCGCGGCGGCCACAGCGGCCGGGGCCGAGGCCTTGGCCACCTGCGCGGACTGCTGCGCGTACAGCAGACCCCGACCACGCGGCAGACCGGCCGCGTCGGAGATCCTCCCGGCAGCGGCCTGCGCCGCGGTCACCTTGTCGGCCTGCGCCTGCGCCGCGATCGCCGCCTGGTTCGCACGCGTCGCCGCGGACCTCGCGCCCTGGCGGGCGGCCGTGATGTCCGCGCTCGCCCGAGCGAACTCCGAAGCCGGGGCCCGGGAGCCGGCGGGCTTGGCCTGCTCGGTGCGCTGCCACGTCAGGAGCTTGTCCGCGACCCACGCCTGACCCATCGACTCCGCCATCGCGTCCGCGGCGATCCGCATCTGACGATGCGCCTCGATCTCCGCCGCCACGATCTGGTTGCGCTGGACCGCCTGACCGGCCTGCTCGGCCTGCCATTCGCGATACGCCGTCCCGGTCAACTCCCGCAGGACGTGGTAGGGGTCGTCCGGGCCGAGGTAGTCACACGCCGCCCACCGGTTCTTCAAAGCCTCGACGTCGGTGCGGTACTCCAACGAATCCTTGGCCAACGGCTTCTCGGGGATGCCCCCGTACTGCATGTAACGGCGCAGATCGTCCGGCGACCAGACGGACTTTCCCGCGTACCAACGATCGGGATCCCAGTACTCCTCCTCCTTATACAAGGGGGCGGCGATCTCCGCGACACGATCGACGGACGTCTGGGACGCACGGGGGACGATCTCGACGTTGAAGGGGTTGTACTGCTCGCCGCGGAGGAACTTCTGTATCTCGGGGTCGAACTCCGGGACCTGGTAGTCGTCGTAGCCGAGCTTGTAGGACTTGAGCTTCTCGCTCCACGCATTCTGGCGCGGATAGCGGTCGGCCTCCGGGAAGTTTGCGCCACGTCCCTGACTCCACGCGGCCTCCAGCGGCGAGTTCCACATCGGCTGCGGATTGCCGACACCGTCGAATGCGGTTCTCCACTGTGCCTCGGTGAGCGTTGCCTCAAAGGTTCTGGCGGCCTCGCGCTTGAGGGGAAGGTCGCCGACGTGCAGGAGGAAGGCGGTGCGGCATTGACCTGCCCGGGCGTTCTGCCCCAGTGTCGAACGGGGTTGCAGGATCCCCCCGCCCTCGTCATCGGGGATGTCGCCGTCATCCGCGGCGACATGCACCGAAGCCTTCTCGACCGCCGCGGGTGTCACGGCTTGGGCGAGGGACATCGTCAGCGACGTCGCAGTGACCATCGCGGTCAGCGCGAGAACACGGGCTGTTCGGCGACGGGCTGCGGCCCGTCTGCCGATGGGTATGGATGTGGTGTTGTTCATCAGGCCGTTCCGGGGAATCCCCCCACGCACGGCGTGGAGGGGGAGCGAACGCACACCGAAGCAGACCGGCTGGATACCGGCCAACACCACGACGCGCGAAAGGATTTGCCCGCCTCTGAGTAATCGTCAGTAACGCGAGCCACCCGAAACTATCCGGTGCGTTGCCACCCGCGGAAGCACAATCCCCAAATCCGCCGAACAGCCACCGAGTAAAACCCCCGCATCTCAACCGAAACAGGGTCTGGAGATGAACCCGCCAAGCCGAACGCCCGATAACCTCCCCTTAAAGAGAATTCTTGCCGGGTCGAAAGGCGCGGCCCGGGACGAAGCGACGGTGAGCTTCAAGGAAGGCGCCGGGTACCGAAGCGCCGCCCACGATCCGGGCACACGAGTAGCGGCTCCAACCGCGGTTCATCGCGCCGATCATGGTGTGCCCGGCGGTCCGGTCCCGCCGGCTCACCGCCGCAGGGCCGCCCAGCAGACGCTCTGCCTCCTGCTCGGCCGGAACACCCGCACGACCTGAGCGCCGGCGCAAGTAGCCGCTGTGCCCTCGTCACGACGTGGCGGCGGCACAGTCGCACGCAGGGCTGCGGATGTCGGCTGCAGAAATCGAGCTCGACGTGATCGAAGCCGCACGGTGAGGGAGCGCAACTCCTGTGGTGACGCGGTGCCGATGTGACGCCGCCACGCGCCGCCCCCGAACCCGAGGAGTTGGGCCGCGTCGTCCAGGAGCGCGAGGCGGTCGGAGGCGAGGGCGGCGGCGATGACCGCGCGGATGTCGGGTTCGACACCGTTCCAAGGAGTTGCGGCGGCCGCGGAGCACCGCGACGGCACGCTCGTAGCGTGCGGTCAGAGCGAGTTCGTCGTCCGGGGTGTCCACGAACTCGCCGATGTAGCGGAGCCATTCCGGGAGGTCGACGCGTGCCTCGTCGTCGAAGGTGGCGTGCCGCAGCCCGTCGCGGACCTCGGACAGGGTGCCCATGGTCAGGCGCGTCTCGGCCCGGCCGCGCAGGGCGTCGAGTGTGGCGTGATACCAGCCGGGTTGCGGCGCGGTGGGTTGGTCGCGCGTCAACGCTGCGGGAAGGTCCAGGTGGCGTTGGGCAATCCGGCCTGACTCAGCGAGTGGGACACGGCCTGCCCGTCGAGGATCTCGAGGTCCACTCCATGCGTCCCGCGCGCGTGCTCCTGGAGGCCATGCCGGTTCGCCACGGGGACCTCGTACGCGGCGAAGAAGGCGACACGTTCCACGGGCGTGCCCTTGGAACAGATCAACCGCAGGTCCGTACGGATCTTCTGGTCGAGGGGCGCCTTCCGGACGGACGCGGCCATCACCCACGGCCGAGTGGTCGCCCCGCCGATGAAGCCCCCGGCGCCGGGGAGCTTGGGTTCTAGGAGTCGTTGCAACACCCCAGCTCAAGGGGTGCGATGGACTTCGAGATCCGTGAGAGCCGCAAGGTCCAGGGGCGCAAGAAGTTGCGGCGAGAGCGGGAGGAATACTTCCGCCTCGTGCAACAGGGATTGAGCAACCGGGAAGCCGGTCAACGCGTCGGCGTCAACGAGCGGACCGGCCGAGAATGGCTTCATGGGCGGCCGGGCGGTCGCAAAAAGAGGCCGAGTGCGCCCGCACGTGACACGCGGGCGGCCTCGGCCTCGTCCCGGTATCTGTCGGAGGCCGAACGCCTCCACATCGCGGACCGATTCAGGGAACGGGCCACGGTCCGGGCGATCGCCGCCGAACTCGGCCGCAGCCCGTCCACGGTCAGCCGGGAGATCCGCCGCAACGGCACGGCCGGCCGAGGAAACCTGTGGCACTACCGGCCCTACGCGGCCCAGGCCCGCGCCGAAGCCCGTCGCCTCCGTCCGAAACGGGGGAAGATCGACGGCAATCGCGAGCTGCGGGACGCCGTCCAGACGGGCCTGGACGAACGGTGGAGCCCGGAACAGATCTGTCACGCCTTGCGCAAACGGTTCCCCGACCGCCCGGAGATGCACGTGGTCCACGAAACGGTCTACCAGGCGCTCTACGTGCAAGGACGCGGAGAGTTGCGACGCGAGTTGGCCGGTGCCCTACGGACCGGACGCGCCCGCCGCAAACCCCAGCGCCAGGCGAACTGCCGACGACCCCGCTTCGTCGCTCCCATGGTCATGATCAGCGATCGCCCCGCGGAAGCCGACGACCGGGCCGTGCCCGGCCACTGGGAAGGCGACTGCATCCTCGGCAGGAACAACGGCTCCGCGATCGGCACCCTGGTCGAACGCACCACCCGCTACGTGATGCTCGTGCACCTGCCACACGGCCGCACGGCCGAGGACATGAACGCCGCCCTGCACGCCACGATCCGCACGCTCCCGCCTCATCTGACGCGTTCACTGACCTGGGACCAGGGAGCCGAGATGGCCGGACACCGCGCCTTCAGCCTCGCCACCGACATCCCGGTCTACTTCTGCGACCCCGGCAGCCCGTGGCAGCGCGGTTCGAACGAGAACACGAACGGCCTGCTGCGGCAATACTTCCCCAAAGGCACCGACCTGTCCGTCCACACCCGCGAGCACCTCGACTTCGTCGCCGCCCAGCTCAACAACCGCCCACGCAAGACGCTCGGTTGGGAGACCCCAGCCGAGCGGCTGTCCAGTGCTCTGACCGCATAGGTTCGCCGGGTTGGTGGTCAGCGGTTGGATGTTCCGTGACGACTGTCCGACCATCGGAGGGCTTCGGATCCTCAAGCCGAGGATTGCATGACGACCTGCTCACCCTCTTCACTCGGTTCCTCGAAGTTGGCCAGGTAGCGGTTGAACAGCTTCGCATCCACGGTGACGGAGTTGGCGCCGTCCTCGCCGTTCCGTACCACGAGGCGACGCTCCAGCACCGTCCGATCGGCCTTGAGATAGAGCAATTCCCAACGACAGCCGTGACTCTCGACCAGCGCCTTGTAATCATCACGGGCGGCGCGACTCCAGAAGCTGTAGTCCACCACAACGTCACACCCGGCCAGCATCAGCTCGACCAACTCCTGCCGCTGGTCGCGGCGGACCTCTTCCTTGAGCTGGTCGAACGCCTCCGCCTCCAGCACCAGGCCGGCGTCGCGCTGCCCAAGTCGTCGCCAGACCACCTCGTCGATCGAGAGCCGAGCGTAACCGCGTCGCACCAGTTCCATCGCGTAAGTACTCTTGCCTGCTCCCGGAAGACCACACATCAGCACCACTGTGCTCACTTGCTGAGTCATTGAGCCAGGTTAGAGCCGGAAACACGCCCCCCTTTGTGGCCACGAGGGCGCCCGCTGGAGTGGGCCCGCCGACCGACCCGGCGAACCTACGCGGTCCGAGCCCTAGCTAGAGTCCTCACCGCCTAACCAAACCGAACACGTGTTGCAACGATTCCTGGAATTCGCCGTGCCGAAGTTCCGCGGACGATATCGCCGCCGTCGCCGCCGCTCGGTGGATCGCGTTCCTCAATGATGTGGTGTCGTTCGGGGTGTCCAACGTCAGGTAGAGGTCACGACGCCTGCTGCTCTTCGTCTCTTCGTCTCTTCATCGCCGAGGACTCGCGGGAACGCGGCTGCGGCCGGAGCCTCTGGGAGCCGCATATCGCCGGCGAGATTACCGAGATCGACGTCCCGTGCACGCACTCGAACATGGTCGAACCGGCGATACTCGGACGAATCTTGCCAATGATCGAAAACTGGCCGGCGGGCCGTTCCTGACGTGCTTTATGTCGCTCTCACCAGGGAGCTGACATGGTAGGTATAACCGTTAGCTGATGAGCCAACGGTTATACGAGGGGGCGTGATGCGGCAGGAAGTGGTCCTGGCGATGCTGGCCAAGGAGCCCTCTCACGGCTACGAGCTCCGCGCTCGGCTGTGTGACGCGCTCGGCCCGCTCGGCGAGTCGATGAACGCCGGGCACATCTACGTCACGCTCGCCCGGCTGGAGAAGGCGGGCCTGCTCGTGGTCGAGACATCCGCCGACGGTGACCGGGAGCGGAAGATCTACGCCCTCACGGCCCGGGGCCGGGAACGAGTCTCGGAGTGGATCGTCGACGTGGGATGGCCGCGGCCCGACCTCGCGGAGTTCCATCTCAAGCTGATCGCGTCCGCGTCGGCGGGGCTCGCCGACCCGCTCACCCTCGTCGACACCCAGCGGCGCGAACTGCTGCACCGACTTCGGGACGCGCAGCGCGCCGCGATGGACGAGCCGAAGGGTTCGGCCGCGCTGCTGCTGCTGGAAGGCATCGTGCTCAGGCTTCAGGCGGATCTGCGCTGGCTCGAGGCATGCGAGAAGAACATCACCCGCCAAAGGAGTGGATCATGAGCGAGGCTGCCGACGCACCGGTGCTGAGCGCCCGCGGTGTGCGCAAGGAATACGGCAGGGGAGAGGGCCTCGTGCGCGCCGTCGACACGGTCGACCTCGACGTCGCCTCGGGCGAGACCGTGGCGATCATGGGCCCCAGCGGCTGCGGGAAGTCCACGCTGCTGCATCTGCTCGGCGGGCTGGACAGGCCATCGAGCGGCGAAGTGACGCTGAACGGCCGGCGCATCGACGACATCAGCGAGAAGGCCCTGGCCCGCGTGCGGCGCAGCGACGTCAGCTACGTGTTCCAGTCGTTCCACCTGATGGAGGAGCTGACGGCTGTCGAGAACGTCGAGCTGTCAGCGCTGCTCGCCGGCCGCGCACCCCGCGCCTCCCGGAAGCGGGCCGGGGAACTGCTGGAACAGCTGGGGATCGGTGACCGGGCCGGACATCTGCCGTCTCAGCTGTCCGGCGGGCAGCGGCAGCGGGTCGCGGTCGCCCGGGCGCTGTGCAACGAGCCGCTGGTCGTCCTCGCCGACGAGCCGACCGGCAACCTCGACAGCGCTGCGACCCTGGACGTCCTCCAGCTCTTCAGGGACCTGCACGAGTCCGGCCAGACGCTGGTCATCGTCACCCACGACGCCCGGATCGCGGCCACCGCCGACCGGATGTTCTCGATGCGGGACGGCTCCCTCGTCGACGAGATCCAGCTGACGGGTGGCACCACCGGCCGGCTCGGGGCGCTGCTCGGGCTGGAGGACTGACCGGCATGGGGAGAATCCTGCTGGTGGCCCGGCTGGCGATGCGCGACCTGCGGCGGCGGCCCACCGAGGCCGCACTGCTGCTGATCGCCATCATGGCGGCCACGACGACTCTGACGCTCGGCCTCGTCCTGCGGGATGCCGCCGGCGACCCGTTCGGGACCACCCGGGCCGCCACCAAGGGCCCCGACGTGGTCGCCAACGTCGCCGACGGCTCCCAGCTGCCCCGCCTCGAGCAGCTGGCGTCCGCCTCCGGCGTGACCGCGCACAGCGGGCCGTTCCCCGTCACCTCCGGGAAGATCGAGGCGTCCGGCCGGACCTCCGACGTGGAGCTCGTGGGAAGGGACACCGCAGACGCGGCCGTCGATCAGCCCAAGCTGTCCGCCGGCGACTGGGTGTCGTCCGGCGGCATGGTGCTGGAAGCGTCCTTCGCCCGCTCGCTCCACGTGGGCGTCGGCGACTTGGTAACGATCGCCGAGAAGCCGTTCAAGGTCGTCGGCCTGGCCGTCTCGGCCGCCTCGGCGCCCTACCCGGGGACGTCCTGCATCGTCGCGGTCGGCTGCATCCACGGTGCGATTCCCCACGACCGGAACCTGCCGTCCAACCTGCTCCACAACCCCGGCCTGGCCTGGGTCACCCAGGCCGACGCGAAGAGCCTCGCCACCGGCGCGAGTTCGCTGTCCTACGTGATGAATCTGAGGCTCGCCGACCCCGAGGGCGCGCCGGGGTTCGTCGACCGGAACGGTGGTTCCCCCTTCCTACAGAGCTGGCAGAGCATCCGGTCCGACGCCACCGACGTGGCCAAGGACTCCCAGATCCTGCTGCTCATCGGCGCCTGGCTGTTGGGTCTGCTCGCCGTCGCCAGCCTCGCGGTGCTGGTCGGCGGTCGGATGGCCGATCAGACCAAGCGGGTCGGGCTGCTCAAGGCGGTCGGCGGCACCCCGGGCTTGGTCGCTGCGGTGCTGCTCGCGGAGTACCTGGTCGTGGCAGTCTTCGCCGCTGCGGGCGGGCTGGTGATCGGCGCGCTGACCGCACCGCTGCTCACCGAGTCCAGCGCCGGCCTCATCGGCAGCGCGGGGACGCCGTCCGTGAGCGCCCCCACGATCATCGCGGTGACGGCGGTGGCACTCGGCGTCGCAGTGGTCGCGACCGCGGTCCCGGCTGTGCGGGCGGCCCGCACCGGCACGGTCAGCGCGCTCGCCGACTCGGCCCGCCCGCCCCGCCGCACCACCTGGCTGATCTCGATGTCGCGGCGGCTGCCCGTCCCACTGATGCTGGCCCTGCGGGTCGCGGCCCGCCGCCCGAGACGGGTGGTTCTGGGCGTGATCAGCATCGCGGTCACGGTCAGTGGCATCTACATCCTGCTGGTGCTCAACACCTTCCTCGGATCGCAGACCGGTAGCGGCGGGTACACGCCCGACCAGGTGGACACGCTCCGGCACGTGCTGATGGTCTGGACGGTCATCCTGCTGGCCCTGGCCGCCGTCAACGCGATCGTCATCACCTGGGCGACGGTGCTCGACAACCGGCATACCTCGGCCCTGGCCCGGGCCCTCGGCGCGACTCCGCAGGAGGTGTCGACAGCGCTGGCGACCGCGCAGGTGCTGCCCGCTCTCCTCGGCGCGATCCTCGGCGTCTTCCCGTGCGGCTGGCTGCTGCTCGCCGGCATCAACACGATCACCGGCGCCAACGGCGACAACGCCAAGCTCCTGGCGCCCTGGCAGCTGACCACCCTGACGCTCGGGACCGTGGTGGCGGTGGCGGTGCTCACCGCGATCCCGGCGCGCCTCGGCGGCCGCCGCCCGGTGACCGACACCCTCTGAGCCCGGTGACCCTCAGGAAACGGCCCCGCCGGAAGACGAGGCCGTTTCCGTGTGCAATTGCGCATCCACATCAGTTGGACACCGGTGGACAGAGGGCGTGTGGGCCGCGAGGGCGTCGGCACGTTCGGGGTCGCCGAAGTGCCGGACCTGTTCGCGTCGTTGAGCCGGCCACCGGGCGAACTCCCGCTCGCCCCGGTCGCGGCAGACAGCCCTCGGCGCCGCCGCCTACGGCCTGCGCCGGACCCTCACCCGCGCCTGACCGCCCCGAACACCCCCGACCGGACACCAGGCAGCAACTCCCCGGCACATGTGGTGCCGCACCGCGGTCGGCGCAAGCGCGTGCCGCCGGGCCGTTGCCTCGGCGGCCTCGGGAGTCGGCCGCCGGTGGTCGTTGCGGTCATTGGTGGTGTGCGGTCACCAGGCCGGATTCGTAGGCGAGGACCACGAGTTGGGCGCGGTCGCGGGTGTGGAGTTTGGTCATGGCGCGGTTGATGTGGGTCTTCGCGGTCAGCGGGCTGATGACCATGCGGTCGGCGATTTCGTCGTTGGACAGGCCCTGGGCGACCAGGGTGACGGCTTCGCGTTCACGGTTGGTCAGCTCGGCCAGCCCCGTGACGACGCCCGGGCGCAGGGGCCGGGCGACGTAGCGGTCGATGAGCTTGCGGGTGATGGAGGGGGCGAGCAGCGCGTCGCCGCGGGCGGCGACGCGCACCGCGTGCAGGAAGTCCTCCGGCTCGATGTCCTTGACGAGGAATCCGGCGGCGCCCGCTCGCAGTGCGTCGAAGACGTACTCGTCCAGGCCGTAGTTGGTCAGAATGACGACGTGCACCCGGGCCAGAACCGGATCGGCGGCGATGAGTCGAGTCGCCTCGATGCCGTCCATCACCGGCATCTGGATGTCGATGAGCGCGATGTCGGGCCGGTGTTCCCTGGCCAGGGCCACGCCCTCCTGCCCGTCGGCGGCCTCGGCGACCACCTCGATGTCGTCTTCGAGGTCGAGGAGCGCGCGGAATCCGCTGCGCAGCAGCGGCTGGTCGTCGACCAACAGGACTCGGATCACGAGGTTCGCTCCACGGGGAGTTCGGCCTGGACGGTGAAGCCGCCCTCGTCGCGCGGTTCCGCACGCAGCCGGCCGCCCAGCGCGGTGACGCGTTCGCGCATGCCGAGCAGCCCGACACCGGGCGTCGGTGCGGTGTCCGGCGCGGCCTGGCCGTCGTCGTCGACGCGTATGGCGAGGGTGTCGGGGCGGTAGTCGATCAGCACCGACGCCGTGGCGGGGCCGGCATGTCTGGCGGTGTTGGTGAGCGACTCCTGGACGATCCGGTAGACGGTGCGGCCCACCGCGGCCGGCACGTCGAGCCGCGGTCCTTCGATCCTCAGACTCGCGTCCAGGCCGGTCGTGCGGAACCCTTCGACGAGTTCCTGGACGTGGTCGAGGCCGCGCGGCGGGGTCTTCTCGTCGTCGCGCAGCGCTGCCAGGGTCGCCCGCAGTTCCCGGCTGGCCTCGCGGCCGGCCTCCCGGATGGCGAGCAGGGACTCCGGCACCGGCTCGCCGCGCTTGCCCGCCAGGTGAACGGCGACTTCGGACTGTACCTTGATCACCGAGATCTGGTGGACGAGCGAGTCGTGCAGCTCCCGCGCGATGTGCAGTCGTTCCTCGTCGGCGCGGCGCAACGCGGCCTCCTCCCGGGTCCGTTCCGCCTCGTCGGCGCGCCGCTCGGCCTGGCGTAGCGCTTCACCCGCCGCGCCGGCGGCGACCAGCCAGGCCAGTTCGAGGGCGCCGCGGGCCTGCGCGTACGCCTCACCCATGTCGTGCAGGGAGACCAGGGCCGCGAGCGGGAGAGCGGCGAGCAGGACCACGGAGGCCGCCACGGTGACCCTACGGTGTCCGGCCCGCATCGCGGCGTACACCGCGAACAGGAACGCGACCACGGGCACGTCGAACCCGGCCGCCTGATAGCCCACCGCGCACAGCCCGGTGACGGCCAGCACAACAACCGGGGCCCGCCGCCCGGCGGCCAGCACCAGGCCGCCGCCGACCAGCAGTGCGTAGCCGACCAGGTCAACAGGCGTGGCGGAGTGCTCCGCGGACAGCCCGGTGACCAGCAACGCGGCCGCCACACCGACGGCGACCACCCAGTCCCTGACAGCGGCCCGGACACGGAACCTTCCTGCGCTCATCCGCGCACCCTAGCCGGGATCCGCCCGCGGGCGGATCCCGCTCACGGACGAGCGGCCGGCTACCGCATCTGCGGTAGCGATGCGGCTTCTGCGGCGTCCGCAGCAGCCGGATACCACGCCGACGGCAGAGCGAAGTGTCTGCGTCCGCAAGACGACCGCAGGCGGGTCGGGCGGACAGGCTCAGGTGCCATCCACTCGTACGAGAAACGGGAGCACACCATGTCAGTCCGATCCGCGATCACCGCACCCGCGGCCGCGTACGTCACCGCCCAGCCGGTCGCCGCCGGTGTCTCCGACATGAGCGCCGGGCGACTCGGCGCCGGCTCGGCCGCGATCGTGGGGCTGATCGCCGTGGCCCTCGGCGGCCTGGCGCTGGCCCGCGCGGCCGGTCGCATCGGCACCGGCCCCGGGCGCAACGGGGCCGTCGCCGCAGTGATCGCGGGGCCCCTGGCCACGGCCGTCGGCGCGGTGGTCGCGGCCACCGCCGACGGCGGCCTCGGCACCGGCAACGGACTGGGCGGAGCCTACGTCGCCATGCTGGTGGGGCTGCTCGGCACAGTCCTGGGCGCACTGGCCCTGACCCGCTCCCGCCACACCGAAGCCACCGGCTGACCACGGCACCGACGAGCGCGTCCGCGTGAGGAGCCGCCCCCGGGACCGGCGTTGAGCCTGTGCCCGGTGGCGTGCCGGCCCCGGCGGACGGACAGGGAACAGTCCGGGCAGATCAACCCGGGGCGGTCCGAGGCGCTGCCCCGGGTTGGAAGGCGGTTGGCAGCGTCCCGACGCGCCGCGCTCCCGTGACGACCGCGGGCACGACCCCCGAGACGCCCGTGTCCAGGTCTTGGTGTCGGTCGGCCCGGGGTCACCTTTGGGTGATGAGCGGTGCCTCCGGTTCGGATTGCCGCCAGGCTCCGGTGAGGCGGGCGAGGCGGGGCCGGGGCGGGGATGACGCGCAGGGTGACGATCTGGCCGCCGGTGATGTCGAACGTGACCGCGCCGACGACCCGGTCGCCGAGTACGAAGAGCATGGCGGGTGCGCCGTTGACGACCGCGTAGTGGACGGTGGCGTGCCGCCGGCGAGTCGCCGTTTCGCGTCTGTGGGCTTGAAGCCGGCCCGGGCGATGGCGGCGATGCGCTGCGGGGTGTCGTACCGCAGCAGCGTCTCGGCCGGGCCGGCGGCATCGGAGTCGGAAATCGCGGTCGCGTCGTCGGTGAGCAGCGCGACGAGGCGTTCGGGGCGGCCGGGAGGACGCGGCGGCGAGGAACTCTTCGACGATCCTGCGGGCGAACGCCGGGTCGACGTCGCCGCCGCGGCGGCGCGCCGAGGTGATGCGGCTCCGGGCCCGGTGGAGGTACTGCCAGCCGGCGGCCTCGGTGATGTCGAGGATCTCGGCGGTCTCGGCGTGACTGTGGGAGAACGCCTCGCGCAGGAGGTAGACGGCGCGCTCCAGGGGCGCGAGGTGTTCCGGTTGTCGGCCGCGAGTGTGACGAGGGTGCCATCGGACAACGAAGCGATTTTGTGGTGTACCCACGGCGGCTGGACTGACCAATCGCTGAAATGATCGTTCATGCCCGAAACTAGCGGGCCGGTCAGTGCTGTCGTTCACGTTGATCTCTACGATCAACCGGACAGTTACTGCGGCGCGGGTGTGAACCGGGTGGAAAATCCTCCGGTAATGGCGATCCTTGAAAGTGGCTGTGGTGCGTATTTCCAGCGGGACGGTCGCTTCAACGGGCCGACGTTGACCGCACGTCGAGGTTGTTGACGGTGTTCATCCGGGCCACGTCATCCGCCCTGACTTCCTCCCATGCCTCTTTGACCTCCCACTTCGAAATCTCAAACGGCTCGACCTGTGAGTTCAACTGGTTCACCGAAACTCCTCCCGGACTTCGTCGTCCGGAAAGCGCGAGGCGGGCGCGCCGTGTGTCGGCAACGCCCGCCCCCGATGCGGCCCACCAGGCCGCGAGCATCCGCTCAGGCGATCCGGAACTTCACCGTTTCGATGTTCGACGCGACCCCGAGCGCCTTCAGGTCGCGGGCGTCCACGGTGCCGTTCCCGTCGGCGTCCGGCACGGTGGCCGGCGCGTCGTCGAGTACGCCGTTGTGGTTCAGGTCGTCGACCACCGCGACGGTGAGCACCGTGTCGGTGTTCGTGCCGAAGAACGCGCCGCCCACCAGCCAGCTGTCGGCGATCGTGCTGCCGCGACGGCCC
Source organism: Embleya sp. NPDC005575 (assembly GCF_040605455.1). Lineage (NCBI taxonomy): Bacteria > Bacillati > Actinomycetota > Actinomycetes > Kitasatosporales > Streptomycetaceae > Embleya > Embleya sp. NPDC005575. The sequence goes on from NZ_JBEXCV010000193.1 coordinate 13,087, forward strand.
TGTTCGGCGATCGCGGTGACGTTGAACAGGTTCGCCAGGTTGGTGCCGGGGCCCGAGAAACCGGGCTTGTCGGCGACGGTCGTGGACAGCAGGACGACGACGCCCGGCAGCTTGTCGTCCTTGCCGGGCGAGAAGGTGCCCGCCGCCGGAGGCACGTTGTTGTGCTTCTCCGGCCCGGTCAGCTGCGGCCCGGTCCAGCCGGCGGCCTGCAGCCCGTCGCGGTAGCGGACGTTCAGGTCGAGCATCCACGCCTTGCCCTCGATCCCGGTGCTCGCCCCGGCGCGCGGGGTGAGCACGTCGACGTGGGCGGCGCGGCTCTTGTCCGAGCCGTCGGCCAGCGCGGTCGGCGCGAGCACCGCGACGGAGGCGACTGCAAGGCCGAGGGCGGACCAGCGCAGCGCTTTGGTGTGGTTCATCAGTTGCGTCCTCGTGATGGGCGGGCCTCGCCGGGGTGCGAGACGGTCGCCGGGGGATACGGACGGAACCTCCGCGTGCGTTCAGCACATGACGAACAATCATGGGAATTCCGCATCGTGCCGTGCCGCGCCTGACGACTCGTCACGTCGTGACCGGCACACGCAACGCCGGCGGCCCGCCCGGCACCGTGCTGAGCCCGAGCGCGACCGCCCCCTGGCGACGCATCCCCGCGGTCAGTTCGACGGAGACGGGGCGCTCGCCGAGCGCGGTGAAGCTGCCGGCCGGCACGCGCGAGCCGTCCGCCCGTTCCAGCCACACCATGTAGTGCTCGCCCTCGGGCAGGCCGCTGACGTCGAGCCGGAGGCTGACCCCCCACGAGTGGTCGGTGAGGTACGCGGTCGCGTGGGTGCCGCCCGACGCGTAGGCGACCTGCGGCCGCGGCCGGTCCGGCGAGTCGAGTGCCGACGTCAACAGCAGCACCCCCGCGACCGCGTACCTCACCGACCACTCGTGGGGGGTCAGCCTCCGGCTCGACGTCAGCGGCCTGCCCGAGGGCGAGCACTACATGGTGT
>NZ_JBEXCV010000194.1:0-14040 GCF_040605455.1 Embleya sp. NPDC005575
GGCACCAGCAGCGCGAACGGGCCCGCCACGACGGCGACCACGACGGTGAGCGCGAACACGCCCAGGATGCGGCCGGGCGGCGGCGGGTCGATGGGCGGCTCGACGAGGCCGGTCGGGTCCGGGTTGCGGCGTCGTACGAAGGCGAGCGCGATCAGGGCGGCCAGGGCCACCGCGCCGCCGATCAGCCCGGCCCGGTAGATGCCGCCCGGTTCGTAGTCGAGTTCGACGGTGCCGGCCGCGCCTGCGGGCACCAGCCAGCCCTGCTGCCAGCCGTCGATGCGTACCGGACGCAGCTCCTTGCCGTGCAACGTGGCCTTCCAACCGGAGTTGCGGTTCTCGTACATCTGGAGATAGGTGGCCTCGCCCGCTCCCATCCGCACCGAGCGGTGATCGCCGCTCCAGTCGGCGGCGGTGGCCGATCGGGCCGACTGCCGGGCCGGGGCCGGGAGTCGGCCTCGGGTCGCGGTCACGTCGGTGATCCCCAGCGGGCCCTGGTTGCCGGCCTCGACCGTGTGCAGCCCCGGACCCAGCGGCAGGGAGGCGCCGGATGCCTCCGCGGCGCACAACTTCACCGATATGGGCCGGCGTTCGATCAGGTCGCGCACCGAGCCGGAAGCGCTGGTGGCGTGCAGCACGCCGTCCACGGCCAGCGACGGCCCCTGTCCGCACGGCAGTGAGAAGGCCGATTTGGGGTCCGGCGGGCGGGTACGCAGCCCGGCCAGCGCCGGGATGTGGATCTCGCTGAGGCCCACCGGCAGTTGCAGTCGCTTATCGGCGAGCGGGTTGTGCACGGTCAGCGGCGCGGTCCGGGTGATCGTGACGGTGATGTGGTCGGTGTCGATCGGGCCGAATCGGGCCAGTCCGTTCTCGTCGACGGTGGTGGTCACCGAGCCGTTCGGCGAGCTGATCCGCACCTCTTGCGGTCGGCTGGACAGCCCTCCTGCCGCACCGAAGACGATCTGATCGATGGTGGTGCGGTCGGGCCAGCTCAGGTGGACCACCGGTCGATCCCCGGCGATCCATGCCGTGGTCAGGTCGCCGTCCACGAGATTGCGTGGGCTGAGCGAACGGCCGGTGTGGCCGGTCGACTCGGCGGTCGCGGTGATCCGCTTCGCCTGTTCGGGTGCGGCGCCCACCACCACCCGGTCCAGTTCCGGACCCGGCACCGCAACGGCGCGGATGTCGAAGGCGAAGTCACCGGCCTGCGGGTTGTTGAACCGGCGGTGCAGCCCATCCTCCGCCGCCACCGGAGAGAGCCCGCCGAGGTCGGTGTCGCGGTGCAGCGAGTAGACCGAGGCCTCGGCGCCGCTCCCGTCGGCGTCGATGGGCAGGCGCAGCAGCCGGGAGACCTGTACGCCGGGGATGGCCACCTCGGCGAAGCCCGCGCCGGACAGGCCGGTTCGCGCGGTCTGCGCGTCCAGGATGGTGACCTTGAGCCACTTGGCCGACCCGGGGGGCGCCTGCACCGGTTGCGCGGTGCCCTCGGGCCGCAGCGGGCTGTCCTTGGTGCCGCGGTCGGTCTCGATCCGCACCCGGGTCGGCACGGCGCGCATGCCGTCGCCGGCCAGTGGGGTCAGCAGCAGCGACCCGGGGATGTCGGTCGGCGCGGTGAAGGTGATCTTCAGCCACTGGCCGTCCGGTTTGCCGGGGCTGCCCTCGGCCCAGGCGGTCGCCGGGTCGCCGTCGAAGGCGTTCACCGGGTCGAACTGCGGCAGGTGGAAGAGCCAGTTGCCGCTGCTGGACGCGCTTACCGTCGCCGCGCCGCGCAGCTCGGCGGTGCTTTGGTGGTCGGCGCCGTCGACGGGCAGGATCTGCTTCGGCTTCGCACCGGGGTTCTGCGCGCTGTCGGAGGGATTGCGTTCGTTCGAGGTATACGGGTAGGACGTGTTGGAGTTGATCAGCCCGAAGCGGGTGTCCGCGCGGCGCAGTCCGTCCGCGACGAGCTGGGTGCCGGGCCGGTCGATGCCCGGATGGGCGTCGCCGGTGAGCACCGTGGGCCGGTCGCGCAGGGTGGGATCGGCGGACAGTTGCAGGAGCGCCTCCGGGCCGCCGCTGAGCAGCGCCGTGTCGGCGACCGCGCGGCTGCCGACCCGGCCGGGCTGCGGGGTGTCCGCGGCCGGTTCGTAGATCTCGACGGCCTGCCGGCGGCTGAACAGGCCCTGCACCTGGATCGGGGTCTGCTCGGGGATCCGGCCGCCGGTGATCAGCGGCCCGAATCCGGTGACCCGGTGGTATCCGGACGACTCCAGGGTGCGGGTGACGGTGATCGGCGGGACGTAGCCGATCTGGTCCGGGTCCAGGTCGTTGCGTACCACCACCGCGTACAACCCGGCGCGGGAGAGGAAGTCGCGCAGCCCGGGCACCACGCCGCCGGTGAGCAGCGCCTGCTCCACCGCGTCGGTCGTCCGCCGCACCCCGGGCGTGCCGAACGGGACGAAGTCCCGCTGCGCCCACGGGGAATCGGCGAGCGAGTCGAGCGGGTCGTCGATCGGGGAGCCCCACGTGTACAGCCCGTGGGCGGTCGCGGGCACCACCAGGGCCCGGCTGTCCGGCGAGTGCTTCTCCAGCCAGTCGGCGGTTTGCCGCCAGTGGTCGGGCAGCTTGGTGAAGGCCCCCGGTTGCAGCACCGTGCCGTTGAGGTACGGCCAGGCCAGGCCGGGCAGGATCAGCAGTGCGGCGACCGCGGGCGCGAACCGGCGGGCCGGCCGGGGCAGGACCGGGCCGCGCTCGCCCACCGTGCCCACCAGGTGGGCCAGTCCGAGCACCAGGGCCAGCGCCAGGCCCGGCTCGAATTTGTAGATGTTGCGGAACGGGCGCAGCCACCCGTCGAGCCAGTCGCGGGCGGTGCCGTGGAACGGCGCGCCGAACGAACCGTCGTAGCCGGCAAGGGCGATCAGCGCCACGATCAGCACGGTCAGGGTCAACCAGCGGCGCTCGGGCAGGTCGCGGCGGGCCAGCCCGGCAAGGCCGAGCGCGGCGGCGAACGCCGAGCCCAGGATGGTGACCACGGCGGTCGCCACGGTCCAGCCGGCCGGCAGCCACGGCTCACCGAAGTGGAGATAGGCGACCCAGTCGCCCGCGCCGCGCAGCAGTTCCGTCGCGGACATCGTGCTCGTGGTGGTCTCGGCCTGCTCGATGTACGGCAGGAAGTTCTCGCCGTAGATGCCGAGCAGCAGCAGTGGGACCACCCACCACGCGGTGGCCAACAGCACACCGGGAATCCACCAGCCGATCAGCGCCCACTTGCGTGGCCCGGCCGGGCGGGTGAGCAGGTACAGACCGACCGGCAGCAGCGCGGCCAGGGTCGAGGCGGCGTTGACGCCACCCATGAACGGGATCAGCAGCGCCGAACGGGCCGCGGCCGTACGCGGGTTCAGTCGCGACGAGGCCAGCGGCAACAGCACCCACGGCAGCAGCGCACCGGGCAGCACCGCGGCCGAGGTGGACCCGATCACGATGGTGAAGGTCGGCCACAGCGCGTAGGCCACCGCGCCGAGCAGCCGGCTGCGCGCGGTGCCCACCCGCAGCCGCTCGGCCAGCCGCAGCGCGCCCCAGAAGGCGGCGCTGACGATCAGCGAGAGCCACAGTCGTTCGGCGAGCCAGATCGGCAGGTGGATCAGGTCGGCCAGCGCGTAGTAGGGCAGGATCGGGAAGGCATAGCCGACGTACTGGTCGGCGATGCCGCCGAAGCCGCCCCGGTCGTGCCACAGGTTGCCCAGATCACCGATGAACCCCCAGGGATCGGTGACCACACCGAGCTTGGTCTCGAAGGTCATTTTGCCCGGGGCCTTGGCCAGGAACGCGACGAAGACGACCGCCCAGAACACCGGCAGCAGGGTCCACCGGCACGGCCGGTCGGCCGGTGGTTCGGCCGGCGGCACCTCGGCGGGCGGCCGGCCGGGCCGGGCCGGAGGGAGGGACAGGGTCGTATCGGTCACGAGTGCCTCCTGCGGAGCGCGCCGCGATGCCCGGGCGCCGGGATGCCGGCGGCGGGACCGACGGATGCGTCGGGCGATGGCGCCGCCGCGATCACGGGCACCGCCGAAGAATGAGGAGCAGGTTCCAGGTGAGGACCTCACGCAGCCCGGGAACACGGGTGACCGCGCCGGGCAGGAAGGGCCAGTAGCGGGAGCGGGCCGAGACCACCAGCACGTCCGGGCGGGCCCGGACGTGCCGCAGCGTGGGCCCGATGTGCACGGCGAACAGGTTCTCGCCCAGGGTGTGCTTGGCGGCACGACCGGTGTGCCGCGCATAGCGGGCCCGGGCGCGTTCGGCGCCCAGGTAGTGCCAGGGCGCCCACTCGTGACCGCCCCACGGGGAGTACCAGTTGGTGAAGGAGACGTAGATCAATCCGCCCGGGTGGGTGACCCGGACCAACTCGCTCAGGAAGGTCTGCGGATCCGCGACGTGCTCCAGCACATTGGACGAGAAGCACACGTCGGCGACACCGTCGGCCAGCGGCAACAGGTAGCCGTCGGCGACCACGGCACCCTCGGGCGGTCTGCCGTGCCCGGCCAGTTCCCGCGGATCGGGTTCGAAGAGGTATCCGTGGGCTCCGCGTCGGCGGAACTCCCGGGTGAAGTGGCCATTGCCGCCGCCCACGTCCACCACCACCCGACCGCGCAGCCGGACATGCCGCTCGACCTGGTCGGCGGCGTCGCGGGCGAGCAGCCCGTAGCACCGATCCGGGTCCTGCCGCTCGTGCCGGAAGGCGCGAGCGAGCGCGATCGACCTGCGCAGCGACGGGTCCTTCACCCGGTCACCACCCGGGGTCGTGTCCGGTGACCGGGGCGGCCACGGCCTCGGCGGCCACGGCCCGGAACCGGCGCACCGTGGCGGTCCAGCGAAACCGGGCGGCGCGCAGCCCGGCGGCGGCGCTCATCGCCGCGCATCGCTCGGGACTGAGCGCCAGCGCGCACCACGCGGCGGCGAACGAACTCTCGCCCCGGGCCAGAACTCCGGTGATGCCGTCGTCGATCGAGTCGCGCAGCCCGGGAATGTCGAAGCCGATGGCCGGCGTGTGCCGGGCCGCGGCCTCGGTCACCACCAGGCCCCAGCCCTCGACCAGGGAGGGATGCAGCAACAGCCAGGCCGAGCACAACAACCGGTGCTTCTCGGCCTCGGAGACCCGGCCGGTGAACACCACACCGGGCCCGGCGAGGGCGCGCAGCCGGTCGCGTTCGGGCCCGTCGCCGACGATGAGCAGTCGGCCGCCGGTCACCGGTCGGACCCGCTCCCACAGGCGCAGCAGCAGGTCGATGCGCTTGTACTCGACCAGCCGGCCCACCGCCACGAAAAGTGGCTCCGGCGACTTGGCGGCCCGCGGCCCCGGTTCCTCGACGCCGTTGTGCACGACGCGGATCCGCTCGGGCGGGACCCCGATCGCGCGCAGCGCGGCGGCGGTCGAACCGGACACCGCGACGATCAGGTTGCCCCGATGCGCGCCGGCCAGCCCCCAGCGCTCCAGGCGCCGGCCCAGCCGCGCGGCGGGGCCCGGGAACCGCATCCCCCACAGGTCGGTGTGCACGTGGTTGACCAGGCACAGGGTGGGACCGCGGTGCCACAGCGGGCTCAGGTAGGGCACGCCGTTGCAGACCTCGACGAGCAGGTCGCAGCCACCGACGCGGCGGTCGAAAGCACGGCGTGCGCGCAGGTAGTGGTCGGTGTCGCCGCCGACCGAGACCACCTGATAGTCGCGGTCGGCGGCGGGTCCACCGCACAGCAGGGTCACCTGGTGGCCGTGGGCGGTGAGTCCGTCCGCCAGTCGATCGACCAGCAGTTCCGAGCCGCCCGCGGCCGGGTTGGCCAGGTCGCGGCGGGCCAGGAAGACGATCCGGCGAGGATGGGGGGACCGGTCGGACGCGGGACCGCGCGGTACGGATTCGAGCGGTGCCGAGGGGGACACCGGACGCAGCGCGGGGGGCACGTGCTGGGGCATGTGAGCTCCAACTCGTATCGGGCCTGGATCGAACGCGGATGGGTGCGTGGGAAGTGCGGGATGTGCGGGGTGGGTTCGAGTTTTTCGTCACCCCGTGCGCGGCGGCTACTCACGCAGGTGACAATTTTGCCGCCGCGATCACCGACGAATCGTCAGTTCGGTGCCGGCCGGCCGGAGTTCTTTCGCCCGGCCGTCCCGGGGCGCAGCCGTGGCAATCGGCGTCGGCGGGCCCGTGCGTCCCGATCGGCGGCCGGCTCGGCACCGGGTCCGTCGCGCCGTGGTCCGCGGACCACCGACAGCACTCCGAGCGCGGCGAGCACGGCCCCCGCGCCACCCGCGGCGATCGGTGCGGTCTCGCCGACCAGCACCAGCTTGGCGTCGTCCTTCTTCGCCAAATCGACCTGCCGGCGCCGGGTTTGCGGGGTGAAGCGGATCTCGGCGCTGTCGAGCAGCACCACCGAGGCCGAGCTCGCGCCGGGTGCCCGCAGGGTCTTGTGCGGGGCGATCTTCGCGTCGATGACCCGCCCGGTGCGCGGGTCGACGACCAGGTCGACACCGGCGTTCGCGTACCACTCCTCGGCGAGCACCTGTGGTTGCGCGACGCCGACCAGGCTGCCCGGGACCTGCCGGTCGCCGACCCGGGTGTCCGGGACGGTGCCGGTGAAGCGATAGCCGCGGTGTCCGCGCACCTTCACCGTGCCGCGGTAGTCCAGCGGGATCGCCGCCCCCAACGTCTCGTCCCACCAGCGGTAACGCCGCTTTTCCAGGTCGAACGGGAACTTCAGGAACGCCTCGCCCTGGATCGCCGGCGTCTCCCCGCAGCAGTGCACGGGGGCATTGGTACGCCGGTCGGTCACCCAACGGGCCACCGTCCACTGGTAGGACCGACGCGGGTCGTGCTCGGCCAGGGTGGCGGGGGTGTCGATGGTGGTCGACACGTCCCACACCGCGCGGCCGCTGCGCTCGGCCTCCGCGACATCGCCCACCACCCGGCGGGTCACGGTGAGCGTCTCGCCGTGCACCGGCCGCAGCGCGGTGGTGTCGAAATAGCTCCCGGTACCGGCGAACACCACGGTGTCATCGATGTCGAGAGGGGTGCGCTCGGCCTGCGGCTCGACGTACCAGGCCAGCATCGAGGCCAGCACGAGCAGGAAGACTCCGGCTCCGAGCAGAGCCAGGGAAAGGATCGGGGAACGGAAGGAAATGGCGCGGCGCATCCGGCACTCCTGACGGCAAAGGGCCTCGGGGACGTGCACGTCTGTCTCAGGCCGGGAACCGTAGGCGCACCCTTGACGGAGTGTCAATACACCTCGCACACTGTGTTCATTGCAGAGCCGGTGCATGGGAATGGGCGGGGTGCCCTCCGATCGAGAGGCTCGTCGAAGCATGCACAGACTGCTCGCTGCCGGGTTGACCGTGATCCTTGCCGCCGCCCTCGCCGTCGGTGCCGCGTTCGGCATCGTCGTCGCGTTGCACAAGACCCCCGAGCAACCCAACGTCCCGCTCGTGACGTTCCGCACCGATCCCACAGCGCCGAATCCGCAGCCCTGATGCCGACCCCGCATGCCGGGAAACGGGTCCGGCCACGGGTACACGCCGCCGTGGAGGGCATCGACCACCCGCCCCGAGGGAGAGGCGACATGACGGTGCGCACCGCGTGGCGGAACGTGCCTCGGCCGCAACTGCGCCGGTTCGCCGATCTGGCCATTGCCGAGATCCCAGACCTGGCGCAGGGCATCCTGCGCGACATTCGGATCGAATACCCCACACTGCCGCTGGTCCCGGACGAGTCCGGCGAACCGATGGCCCTGGTCGCCATCCGGCGCGCCCTGGTGGACTTCGTCGATCACCTGCTCGCCACCGACGACCGCCGGCACGAACGACTGGAACTGTTCGAGATGTTCGGCCGTGCCGAGGTGCTCCAGGGGCGCAGTCTGGACTCGTTGCAGGCGGTCTACCGGCTCGGCGTGCGACTCGCGTGGCGACGGCTGGCCGAGATCGGCCAGCTGGTGGAGATCCCGCCGCCCGCGATGTACGAACTCGCCGAGGCGGGCTTCGAATACCTCGACGGCCTGGTCGCCCAGTCCGTGCACGGCTACGCCGAGGCCGCGGCCCGTCAGGTGGGCGAACGCCTGTGGGCGCAGAAGCGCCTGATCAAGATGATGCTCACCGAGTACGGCACCGAACCCGCGAGCGCGCTCGCCGAGCACGCCGCCCGGATCGGCTGGCTGCTGCCCGAACAGGTCGCCGTGGGCGTGCTGTTGCGTCCCGCGCCGGACGCGGTCGCGCCCGCGGTGGGCCGGGATGTGCTCTTGGACATGGAGTGCGAACGGCCCCGGATGATCCTGCCCGACCCGGACGCGGCCGGTCGTCCCGAACTGCTGCGCCGGGCGATGGCGGGCTGGTCGGGCGCGATCGGCCCGTCCGTGCCGCTGGCCGACGCGGCCAAGTCGCTGCACTGGGCCTGTACCGCGCTGCGTCTGATGGAGCGCGGCCAACTGCCCGACGGGCGGGTGATCCGCTGTACCGAGCACACCGAGGCACTGGTGTTGCTGCCGCCCGAGGAACTGATCGAGGACCTGGCCCGCCGCTGTCTGGCGCCGCTGGACAACTGCCCACCCGCGCACTCGCGTCGACTGGCCGCGACGCTGCTCGCCTGGTTGGAGACGCGCGGCGGCGCCCCGGAGATCGCGGCGCGGCTGGGGGTGCACGCGCAGACCGTGCGCTATCGACTGCGCCGGATCCGGGAGTTGCTGGGTGAGGAGATGGACGAACCGGATCGCCGCTTCGAGTTGGAACTGGTGCTTCGGGCCCGGCGATTGCGCGAGGCCAAGGCGGCGGCGCACCGCGACTAGGGCGTCTGCGAGGGGTGCGCCTGTCCGGTGGTCGGCGTCGACGTCGGCGACCACTCCCAAATCTCCGCGGGGGGCCGTTCCGGAGAGGACGGCGGCGCGAACGGGCCCATACGCTTGTTCATCAGGACCAGCATGATCACGAGCAAGATCAGGGTGATCACGGTCAGTGCCAGACCGATGGGGTTGCGGACGTTGTATACGTAGGGGCCCGGTCCCCGCCTGCTCCGCTTGAAGATCGGTTCGTCGTCGTTCACGCCCGGCAGCATATTCCGAACGCGTGAGCGAGAGCCCGCCCGACGGGTCGCGCCGTTCCCGAACGGGATGCCCGGGAGGGCCGCCCGCCCGGCCCGGGACATCGGCCGTGGATTCGGGGCCGTCGGCTCATCCGCCCGGGACCGCGGGAGGCGCACGGTTGGCATGTGACCGAACAACCGACGCACCTCGTGGCAGTTCGTCAACCCGCTGCCACCCACGGCACTTCCGGAAGGACCGGGAGCATGTGCCGGCATTTGCCCCCCTGCCCCGCCGCATCGGCCTCCGACCACCTCGCGGCACACGTCGTACAGAGCCATCCCGAGCAGGGCTGGAGCCTGCTGTGCAACGGCGTGGTGAGCTTCGAGGACACCGGCGCACTGCTGCCCGACGGTGCGATCGAGCCCCCACACCGATCCGCCGCGTGGATGGGTTGGTGATCGCCACCCCTACACTGCCGCCCCCACCGTCGATGACGGTGGGGGCGGCGATCGAGTGTGTCCCTGGGGTCGGTTCAGACCGGCGGGTGTTGCGTGCCCGGCTCGGCGGGTCGGCCCCGTGCGTCGGCCCGAGGCGGTGGGTGGCCGTCGCCAGGATCCGTCGGTTTCGACGAATCCGGGGGTTCCACGGCCACGCACACGTGATTGGGCGGGTGGCAGCCGAGGGGCTGGTCGGGCCGGCTCGGCCCGGGCGGTGGTTCGCCGCCTTTCGGCCGTGGCGTCTTCGACATGATCCATCTCCGTGCTGGACGAGGTGATCGGTGATCGGGTCGATCACCGCTTCTCCACTTTCACTTGGTCGGGGTCCGCCCGCATGTGGTGACGGTCCCGGGTCGGTCCCGGATCGGTCCCGGGTTGGTCCCGGGCGTCGGTCCCGGGTCGTGGGATGACCGCGCGCACGACGGTGCCGTTCTCGTCGCCGCCCGCGGTGAAACTGCCGCCCAGCTCCTCGGCGCGTTCGGCCATCGAGGCGAGGCCGACACCCCCGGTGGCCGCACCGCGCTCGCGCTCCCGATGCCCGACACCGTCGTCGGCCACTTCGAGGACGACGTGGGTGTCGGTGACCCGGACGTCGAGCGTGGCGTTGCGGGCCCGGGCATGCCGGACGACGTTGGTCAGCGCCTCGCCGCAGATCCGGTAGACCGCGACCTCGACGGCGGCGGGCAGCGGCGGTGGCGGATCGGGATCGAAGGCGACCCGGAAGCGCGGATGGGTCCGGCCGTCGCCGTCCAGCCGCGTCGCACACTCGCGCAGCGCGTCGGCCAGACCGAGTCGGGCGAGTGCGGCGGGGGCCAGGCCGTCGGTGATCCGGCGCAGCTCGGTGATCGCCTCGCCGATGCTGCGCGACGCGATCGCCAGCGTGCCCTCGGCCGGGGTGCCCGGCGGTATGCCGGCCCGTGCGGTGTCGACCTGGAGCCGGGTGCCGGACAGCGCGGGGCCGAGGCCGTCGTGCAGGTCGTGGCGAAGCCGGCGACGAGCCTCCTCGCGGGCGAGCACGATGTGCTCGCGGGTCTCCTGGAGTTCCTCGTACAGGCGCAACGACGCGATGGCGGGCGCCGCCTGGTCGGCGAGGAAGCGCAGTACTTCGAGGTCCTGGCGGTCCAGGGTGTCCTGTCCGGGTCGGGGCGGCGCAAAGAGCCGGCCGATCACCACACCCTCGTAGGTGAGCGGGAAGTCGACGCGGTCGGCGTCGGCGCTGCCGATCCGGGCGAGTTCGCGTTCGCCGTGCCGGGTGTCGACCACGACGCCGGCGCCGGGCAGGCCCAGGGTGTGCACGACGGTTCGACAGAGCAGGGTCGGTGCCGCGCCGGGTGCGGGTGCCCGGCTGAGCTGCTCGGAGAGGTCGCGAACCACCTGGTAGGGCCGGGCCCGTTCGCCGTAGTAGAAGCGGTCGACGACGCGCATCGCCCAGCCGATGGTCGGGCGGAGCAGGGCACCGATCAGCAGCGCACCGGTCGCCATCACCAGTGCGCCGGTGGTGCGCGCGCCGGGCAGCACGCCGGAGAGCGCGACGGCGATCCCGAAGTAGCCACCCATCAGCATCGCGGCCAGCGAGAAGGCGGCCAGCACCTTGCGCGCGGACCGGTCGAGGTGCCACTGCCGGTCCCGGGCGAAGGCGTACGCGAAGCAGAGCTGCCACACCAGCACGCCTGCGTAGAGCAGGAATTCATAGAGCGGATCCGAGAGTTCGAGGTGGTAGCCGAGGAAGCTGACGGCCAGCCACAGCAGATAGGGCAGCAGCGGCACGAGCCGTATCGGGTGCGGTCCGGGCGAGCGCACCCAGCGCACGGTCATCACGACGAGGCCGGTGAGGATGACCAGGGGTGGAATCAGGTCCAGGCGCGGGGTCAGCCACCCGTCCAGCCACCGCTGCCCGGTGGCCCAGCCGCCGTGTCGCAGGAAGCTGGGTAGTCCGTACCAGTCGGACCCGGCGTAGTCGTTGTACGCGTGCAGGCCGCTCCACAGCGCGACCGCCACCGGGTAGATCCGCACGGATCGGGCCCTGGGCAGGGTTCCGTCCGGAAGCCACAGCGGCAGTGCGTACATCCCGAACAGGAACACCGCGTCGGCGACCAGCCACAGGGCGATCGCCGCGGCGGCCCAGCCGGGTCCGGCATCGGCGAACACGGCGGTGAACAGGACCGCGCTCGCCAGCGGATGGCACAGGCCGGTCCACAGCAACAACCAGCCCAGGCCGGGTGCGGATCGACGCGAGATCACGAACAGCCCGGAGAGCGCGAAAGCGACGCCCTGGAGGGTGGACACGCCGATCAGAGCGGGTCGTGGGGACACTTTCGGGTCGTCGAGGTGGGTGAGCAGCAGGACCAGGGTGATCAGGCCGCCGACCAGGCAGACGCCGCATACCGCGTAGGCCCGGCCGAAGCCGGAGCGTTGCTCTCGGTTGCCCATGGGCATCTGGCGCCTCCTCACGGGACGTCGGCGAGCGACGGCGCGGACGAGTGGGGCCGGGTGGGACCGAACGGCGCCGAGGGATCGCGGTGCGGGGTTCGGCGGGTCCGGACGTCCCAGAATGGCCGTGGCGGCGTCCCGTGCACACGAGGCAGCGGTCCCATCGGGGTCCCGATTCGGGCCCGGCCGGCGTCCCGATGCGGATCCGGGCCGGGTCCGTCGGCGCGGTGGGGCGCGGTTGCCGGATCAGTTGGCGCCCAGGCCGAAGTCGCGGGCGCGGGCCACCGCCTCCGCGCGGGTGCCGACGTGCAGCTTCTCGAAGATGTGCGTGATGTGGTTGCGCACGGTCTTCTCGGCGAGGAACAGCCTGCGGGCGATGTTCCGGTTGTCCAGGCCCCGGGCGAGCAGGCCCAGCACCTCGCACTCGCGGTTGGTCAGTTCGGGGAAGACCCGCTCGGCGGCCCGCGGGGCGCCGCCCGCCAGCAGCGCGGTCAGCCGGGGCACGGTCTGCGCGCCGAAGACCGCGCCCCCGGCCGCGACCGTGCGCACCGCGTGCAGCACCTCGTTCCGGCCCGCGCCCTTGACCAGGTAGCCACCCGCGCCGGCGCGCATCGCGGCGAGCAGGCTGCCGTCGTCGTCGGACATGGTCAGTACCAGGACCGGCACGGTGGGCGTTTCGGCCGCGATCCTGCGGGTGGCCTCGATTCCGGAGCCGTCCGGCAGCGACAGGTCCATCACCACCAGATCGGGACGCTGCTCGGCGACCGTCACGGGCACCGCGGCGGTCGTTTCCACTTCCGCGACCACCACGATGTCGTGGGCGCTCTCCAGTGCGGCCCGCAACCCTGCCCGGAACAACGGATGGTCGTCCACGATCACGACACGCACTACCTTGAAACCACTCTCCCCAACCACGCGGTACATACTACGTGTGCGCGCGTGGTCGCCGTGTGTGCATGCGACGAGTACCCGGTGGGGCTTGTGTGTTGGGGGACGTGGTGGAACGCTGCCGAAGGTTCGTGCTGTCGGCTCGATGGTCGGAGCCCGCGGGACGCGTGTGCGTCGGCCGGGTGCTGGGAGGGACGGGAACGATGGTGGATCTCGCGGCCGTTCTGGACGACCTCGGGGCGGAGGGTGCCGCGCTGGACCGGCTCGTCGGCGAGTTGGCGCCGCAGGCGTGGGCCACGCCGACGCCCGCGCCGGGGTGGACCATCGCCCATCAGATCGCGCACCTGGCCTGGACCGACGACCAGGTCCGGCTCGCGGCGACCGATCCGGCCGGCTTCGCGGCGGCCGTCGCGGATGCCGCGGCCGATCCCGACGGCTTCGTGGACCGAGGGGCCGAGCGCGGCGCGGCGGTGGGGCCGGCCCGGATCCTGGCCGGTTGGCGTGCCGGTCGCGATGCCGTGGCGAAGGTGCTGGCGGGGGTACCGGCGGGCGGGCGGTTGCCCTGGTACGGCCCGCCGATGAGCGCCGCGTCGATGGCCGGCGCCCGGATCATGGAGACGTGGGCGCACGGACAGGATGTCGCCGACACGCTCGGCGTGCGGCTCCGGCCCACCGCCCGACTGCGCCACGTGGCCCGGATCGGCGTCCGGGCCCGGGACTACGCCTACTCCGTGCACGGGCTGCGGCCGCCCGAGCGGGAGTTCCGGGTCGAACTGAGCGGTGGGCCCGAGGTCGGCGGCGCCTGGACGTACGGCCCCGAGGACGCGGTCGAGCGGGTGACCGGACCGTTGCTCGACTTCTGCCTCCTGGTTACCCGACGCCGGCACGCCGACGACCTCGCCGTCCGTGCGCACGGCGTCGAGTCCGCGCGCTGGCTGGAAATCACCCAGTCCTACGCCGGCCCACCCGGACCGGGCCGCACCCCCGGCCAATTCGGCTGACAAGACGAAGCGGCGGCGCGCGACCAGGACGACTCTTCGATCCCGGCCGAACAGCCCCACGCCCGGCACCGCGTCCGCCCGCGTCCGCCCCACAGGCTCGTCGCACCGACGAATCCTCGAAGGGGACCACCGCGCGGGTGCTTCCCAGGCCCGCCGAGGCGCGGACCGGACGACGCCGCCGGGCCCGGCGGAATGCG
>NZ_JBEXCV010000195.1:0-13684 GCF_040605455.1 Embleya sp. NPDC005575
ACGGCCCCTGGAGGGCATCGACTACGCGATCACCCCGTTCAACTACACCCCATCGCCGTTTCGCCATCTCTCCGGGGGCCGCCTCTCCCTGTTCGGGCCTTCTTTCCGGTCAATGTCAAGGGAACATTTGTTCGCCTCCGTGAATACGGCACCGCATGGACGGGGTGGACCCCGAGTGTCGTGGTCCATAGCCTGGACGGGTTTGGTTGATGATCTTCGATTGCGTTGTTGGACAAGGGGATTCGATGACCGCCCTGGATGTGCCAGACATACTTTCGCCCGAGTTCGCGGCCGATCCGTATCCGCTCTACCGGAGCATGCGCGACGAACACCCGTTGCTGTGGCACGAAGGCATGCAAAGCTGGATCATCTCGCGCTACGCGGACCTGGAACGGGCTTTCAAGGAACCGGTGTTCACCACCGACAACTACGACTGGCAGTTGGAGCCCGTGCACGGGCGGACCATCCTGCAGATGAGCGGGCGCGAACACTCCGTGCGGCGCGCGCTGGTGGCACCCGCCTTTCGCGGCAACACCCTTCAGGAAACGTTCATGCCGGTGATCGAGCGCAACGCCCGGCGGCTCGTGGACAGCTTCCGCGAGCGCGGATCGGTGGACCTGGTCCCGGAGTTCGCGCAGCGCTTCCCGATCGATGTGATCGCGGACATGCTCGGCCTGGACCAGGCGGACCACGAGCGCTTCCGGGGCTGGTACACCTCGGTCATCGCGTTCCTGGGCAACCTGAGCCAGGACCCCGACGTGGCCGCGGCCGGGCTGCGCACGCGCGAGGAGTTCGCCGCGTACCTGCTGCCGCTGATCGCCGAGCGGCGCGCGAACCCGGGGACCGACCTGCTGTCCACGTTGTGCCTGGCCGAGATCGACGGCACCCGGATGAGCGACGAGGACATCAAGGCCTTCTGCAGCCTGCTCCTGGCCGCCGGCGGCGAGACGACCGATAAGGCGATCGCTAGCCTGTTCAAGAACCTGCTCGAACACCCCGAGCAACTCGCCGCGGTACGCGCGGACCGGTCGCTGATCCCGCAGGCGTTCGCGGAGACTCTGCGCTTCTCGCCGCCGGTGCACATGATCATGCGCCAGCCCGCCGAGGACGTCGAACTCAGCGGCGGCGTGGTGCCCGCCGGCAGCACGCTCACGTGCCTGATAGGCGCGGCCAACCGCGACGACCGGCGCTTCGCGCACCCCGACCGGTTCGACATCTTCCGCGAGGACCTGACCGCCAAGACGGCATTCTCCGCGGCGGCCGACCACCTGTCCTTCGCGCTGGGCCGGCACTTTTGCGTCGGCGCGCTGCTCGCGGTCGCCGAGGTCGAGGTCGGCGCCAACCAACTCCTCGACGCGATGCCCGACCTGGCCTTCGCGCCGGGGTTCGCGCCCGCGGAGAAGGGCGTGTTCACCCGCGGCCCGGTCGCGCTGCCGGTGACGTTCACGCCGGTGGCCTGAGTCCGGTTCGGGGCGGGCGCCTCGCCCGCCCCGAACCGGCCCGGAATCAGCCCACGTACGCGGGGGTGAACTCGACCGGGAGGTTCTCCAGGCCGCGCATCCACACCGAGTCGCGCCAGACCAGTTCCCGGGTGGGCACCGACAGGTTGACGTCCGGCAGCCGGTCCAGCAGTACCTCGATGGCGGCGCGCGCGATCACCTCGGCCAACTCGGGGGCCGGGTAGGGGCAGCGGTGCTCGCCGTGGCTGAAGGACATGTGCGCGTTGTTGCCCGCGGCGCCGATGTAGGAGTCCGGGCGCACCTGCGGGTCGGTGTTGGCCGCCGACAGACCGAGCACGAGCAGGTCCCCGGCCTTGATCTTCTGCCCGCCGAGCACCGTCGCGCGCACCGCCCACCGGCCGATGAAGTTCTGCGTGGGCGTGTCCTCCCACAACACCTCGTTCAGCGCCTGGCCGACGCTGCGCCGGCCGCCGAACAGGGTCAGCGCGAAGCGGTCGTCGGTCAGCATCAGCCGCAGCGTGTTGCCGATCCAGTTCGCGGTGGGCTGCTGGGCGGCGGCCATCACCACGAGCATGTCCTGGATCAGTTCCTCCTCGGCCAACCCGGCCGGGTGCGCGAGCAGCCGCGAGGGCACGTCGGCGCCCGGGCGTTCGCGCTTGCGCTCCAGCAGCCGGGCCATCGTGGCCCGTACCCGCAGGTACGCCTCGACCGCGCCGTCCCCGCCGTCCAGCGAGCCGGCCAGGTCCTGCACCAGCGCCGGAGTCTCCTGCTCGGGCAGCCCGAACAGCCCGGCCACCACGAGCGAGGGCAGCCGGTGCGCGTAGTCGGCCATCAACTCGGCCTCGCCCACCCCGGCGAACTCGTCGACCAGGTGGTCCGCGATCCGCTCCGCCTGGGCACGCAGCTCGAACTGGTCAACCGCCGCGAGCGCGTCGCTGATCGCCCCGGAGCGGCGCCGGTGTTCGGGCCCCTCGGTGAACATCACCGACGGCTGGTAGCCGACGAACGGCATCAGCGGCCAGTCCGGCGCGATCCTGTCCCACGCGTGCCAGCGCCGCGAGTCGCGAGCGAACAGCTGGTCGTTCGCGGTGACATGGTGCACCTCGCGGTAACCGAGTACGAACCACGCGGGGATGTCGCCGTCGAGCAGGATCGGCGCCACCGAGCCGTGCTCCTGCCGCAGCTTGCGATACATGCGATGCGGGTCCTGCCACAGACCCGGGCCGGACAACCGCTCGGCGTCCACGTGCGAGGCGTCCAGCGGCTTGCCGGCCGCATGTGCCGGGCAACCCTCGGGCGGCGCGGGGGCGTTCGGGTCGTTGAGGTCCGAAGACGTGGTCACAGGGCGCGCTCCCGGGCGGCAGACAACGTGTAGAGGTGGTTCACCAACGCGATCAACACGGCCTTGCTGGACTCCCGGCTGCGCGCGTCGCAGTCGACCATCGGTATCTGCGCGGGCAGCGACAACGCGTCGCGCACCTCGTCCAGCGTGTGCTCGGGCGGGCCGAAGTTGTTGCGGGCGAGCACGAACGGCGTGCCGTGGTGCTCCAGCCGGTCGATCGCGTACCAGGAGTCCTCCAGACGCCTGGGATCCACCAGCACGACCGCGCCGAGCGTGCCCGAGAACAGCCGGTCCCACAGGAACCAGAAGCGCTCCTGGCCGGGGGCACCGAACAGGTAGAGCACCATCTCGTCGTTGAGCGAGATCCGACCGAAGTCGAAGGCGACCGTGGTCGTGGTCTTGCCGTCCGCGCTGCGCGCGTCGTCGATGCCCACGCCCGCCCGGGTCATCGTCTCCTCGGTGTTGAGCGGACGGATCTCGCTCACCGAGCGCACCATCGTCGTCTTGCCGACGCCGAACCCGCCCACGATGGCGATCTTGAGCCCGTCGCGCGCGGTGCTCGCCAGGGGGGTACGGACGGCCGGCTCGGACGTGGCGAGCTCAGAGGTTGTGGAGTCCAACGAGCACCTGCTTCAGGATCTCGGTATCGGGTAGTTGCGCCCGGCGCGGGGAGGTGCGCGGGTGCCGCGCGGTGATCCGCCCCGTGTCGAGCAGGTCGCACAGCAGGATCTTCACCACGCCCACGGGCAGGCCCAGTTCGGCGGCGATCTCCACGACGGCGGTGGGTCGATCGCACATTCGCAGGATCTTGACGTGCTCGGACTGCATGCCCGAGCTCGGTTCGCACTCGCTGACGATCAGTGTGACCAGGTCGAACGCTTCCTCGTTCGCGCGTGTCCGGCCGTTGGTGACCGTGTACAGCCGGTCCGGGTCCCCGCTGTCGACTGGCCGCCGGATCATGCCGATCGGCCGCCTTCATCGAACCGGCGGGCCGGTGCGCTCAGGTACTCGCCTATCTGCTCGACCAGTTCGTTCATGTTGTGGCCGACCACGCCGGCGTCCGCGTCGTCGTCCGCGATCACCGCGAGGTGGGCACCCTCGCCCGCCTCGACGATGAACAGGATGCCGCCGTGGAACTCGGTCATCGACTGCCGCACGCCGCCGCTGCCGTCGCCGAACTCGATCGAGGCGCCGTGCGAAAGGCTCTGGATGCCGGACGCGATGGCCGCGAGTTGGTCGGCCTGGTCCACCGTCAGTTTGGCGGTACGGCACAACTTGAGGCCGTCCTTGGACAGCACCAGCGAGTGCCGGGTGCCCGGGGTGCGCTCGATCAGGTTCTCCAGCAGCCAGTCGAGGTCACGCTCGGGCTGCCGTTGGGTGCCGATCCGCTGTGCGTCGGTGCCGTGTGCTGTTGCGCTCATAGGGCTTCCGGGGTGGACATCCGGTCCGGATGGCCGACCCCCGCCTCCGTTCTCTCGTTGCGTACGACCCGGCGAAGGGGCGATCAGGAATTGTCGTCGGGGGACGCCGTCACGTCCCGACCCGGCCGTTCGCCCTGGACCGCCTGGCGGAACGCGCCGAAGCGGGCGCCGGGGGCGGGACGTGGCTTGGCCGCCGGGGCCGGATCCGGGCGCGACTCGGCCCGCTCCGCCGCCTTGGCCGCGGCGGCCAGGGTCTGCCCGGGACGGCGCTTGGCCAGCCCGGAGAGCGTGGGTGCGGGCGCCGGCTCGGCCGCTGTGGGGGTCGGCTCGACGACCGATTCGAAGACCGAGGGTGCGGCGGCCGCCGGTGCCGGCTCGACCGGCTTCGCCTCGACGGGACGTGCCTCGACGAAACGTGTCCGCGCCGCGGGTGCGCCGGGCACGGCCCGCTTGCGCGGCTCGGGGCGGACCTCGCCGACCAGTTGCCGAGGAATCATCAGCACGACGCCGGTGCCGCCGCGCGAGGAGGGCCGGAAGGACACGGTCAACCCGTGCTTGCGGGCCAGACAACCGACCACGGCCAGGCCCAATCGGGTCCCGGACAGCGTGGTCAGGTCCAACGCCTTCGCCGCGACCGCCTGTTCGGCTCGGCGCAGGGCGAACTCACCCATCACCAGGCCGCCGTCCTCGACGGTGACCACGACACCCGCGGGCACGTCCTCGACGTAGACGTGCACCTGCTCGGAGGGCGGCGAGAACTTGGTCGCGTTGTCCATCAGTTCGGCGAGCGCGTGCATGACACCCTCGGCCGCGTAGCCGGCCACCGCCGCCTCGCTGGTCGAGTGCACCCGCACCCGCTGGTAGGCACTGATCCGGCCGACCGCACCGCGCAGGATGCTCTCCATCACGATCGGCTTGGTCCACCGGCGGCCCGAACGCGCGCCGGTGAGCACCGCGATGCTGTCCGCGAGTCGACCCGCCTGGGCGGTGTTGTGGTCCAACCGCAGGAGGTCGCCGAACACCTCCTCGCCGTGCCGGCCCTCCATCTCGCGCAGGTCCGCCAGCATGCTGGTGGACAGGGCCTGCACCCGGCCTGCGGCGTTCGCACACGCGGACATCGCCGCGGCGCGCATGCGCTCGCCCTGACCGACCTCGCGAGCGAAGGTGGCCAGCGTGCGCTGCAGTGCCTCGTGCTGCGGAGCCGGTACGCCGGCGAGTGCGGTGTCCACCGACGCGCCGCCGCGCAGCAACGCCACCAGCGCGGGCAGCGTCTCGTCGGCGAGCCGGGCCGCCTCGGCCTCGTACGCGGACATCCGGTCCCGGTTGTCGTCGTTCCACCGGGCCGCGTCGCCCTCCATGTCGGCGTTCCGGGCACGCAGCACGTCCGCGGTGCCGATCGCGTACACGGTGGCCGCGACGGCGATGGCCAACGCGAGCGCGACCGCCACGCCGCCCACCGCGACCGTCGTGCGGTGGTTCGAGCCGACGGCGGTCACCGCCCACACGACCGCGCCTGCGGTGATGATCGACACGGCCGCGAAGGCGAGCAGTGCCCGTCCCGTGGGCGGTCGTTCGGACCGGGCGCGAGGGGGCATGTGTGCAGCTGACATCAAGCGGATCCTCGTTGCCGGGGGCTGGTCGGCGTGAGCCTACCGGGCCCGATCCGGACGTGCCCAACACCGACCTTCCGGACGCAGGCGTAGCCTGACGTGTGGTCAACTGCCCTGATATGTCCGCGACTTACCCATCTCTACGCAAGCCGGGTCGGGCCGCCGAAACCGCCTCCGCCGGCCCGCTCCGGTCGCGCCGCGGCAGTTCGCCGTCGCGACCCCGGCGGCTCGCCGGCAACCTGCGGCCGACCGGAGCGGACGCCGCCGACCGGGCCGTCGAACGGTCCGGATTCCCGGCGGCGGCTGCCCCACCAGCACACCGACCGGCCGCGCGGTCGATCCGGGCCGGCGACCCGGGATCGACGATCGACCCGTGCGGGGGTCGCCGCGACCACCTCGACCGGCGCCTCGGGCGACCCGGTACGGATCGGTTCGGCCACGCATCGCGCGGCGCCGCTTTGCGCCGGTTGCACCGGGCCCTCGGGCTCCTCGGACGACGGATCCCACCGCCGCAGGCCCGAACGGTGATCAGTCTCACGTCGAGGAGGGCGCGCGAAGGAAGTCGTGAAGGAGGCGTAAGACGGAAGGGAAAGCCGGCCGCGACACTCGCGCCGCGCCACACCGAGGCCGGATCGGATCAACTCGAACCCACGTTCGATCGGTCGGATTCGACCGGCCGACGCCGGTTTTCCGCCACCCTGTCGCGCATCCGGGGATTCCGCTTCCACCGCGACACGACCGCAATATCTGTGCCGACGCCGCCCGCGCAAGTCGGACCCCGGGGCCGGCTCGACGACCGAAGCGCTCCGCGCGAGGAGCCCGCGCGGCGGGCGCAAACTCGGCAATTTGCTATCTTATCAACCCTCTGTCGGTGTCGTGGGCGCCCGAGGATCGGCCGCGATCACGGCCCGAAGCGAGGTTGCTCCGTCCGATAAGAGATGTACATCACATCCCTCGGAGAGCAACCTGAGGGGCCTTACGACAGTCAATGATGCGGAGACTCGCATCGCGCGGCCTCCATTTTCTCGACCCGCTTGAAGGGAACCCCGAAACGTGGCAGGTAAAGCGATGCGGCGGCGCACCGTCCCGGCCGTCCTGGTCGCCGGCGCGATCCTGTTCACGGGGGCCTGCGGGCTGCTGGGCGGCGACGACAAGGGCGACAAGACGAGCAACGCGGGCGGGGAGTCCAAGGTGACGCCCGGAGCGACCGGCGGTGCCGGCGGCGGCACCGGGTCGGGCAAGCCCCAGGAGCCGGCCAAGGGCGCCGCACCCCAGGTGAACTTGACCCCCGAGGACGGCGCGACCGGCGTCGACCTCGGCGACCCGCTGACCTTCGCGGTCGACGGCGGCAAGATCACCACGGTCAAGGTGGTCAACGCGAAGGGCGAGCCGGTCGACGGCACCCTCGCGGCGGACGGCAAGTCCTGGAAGCCGAAGGTCCCGTTCACGCCCGGCGGTCAGTACACGGTGAGCACCACCGCCACCAACGCGGACAACCAGCCGACGACGGTGTCCACCAAGTTCACGACCGAGACGCTGGGCAAGGAGGTGACCGCGTCGATCTTCCCGGACGGCGGGACGGTCGGCGTGGGTCAGCCGGTGTCGGTGCGCTTCGACCGGCCGATCACCAACAAGGCCGAGGCGGAGAAGGCGATGAAGGTCACCGCCACTCCGGCGGTGTCCGGCGCGTGGCACTGGTTCGGCAACACGCGCGTGGAGTGGCGGCCGAAGGACTACTGGAAGGCCGGCACGAAGGTCAAGGTCGACCTCAATCTGCGCGGCGCGGACCTGGGCGGCGGCGCGGGCTCCAAGCAGTACAAGAGCTTCAACTTCGCGATCGGCAACATCGCCCGGATCTCCACCGTCGACGTGGCCGCCAAGACGATGACCACGACGGAGAACGGCAAGGTGGTCAGGACCACCAAGGTCACCACCGGTGAGTCCCCCAAGTACGACACGTGGGGCGGCGTGATGGTGGTGATGGAGAAGTACACCCAGACCCGGATGAACTCGGCGACCGTGGGCCTGGCCAAGGAGTACGACATCCCGGACGTGCCTTCGGCGGTCCGGATCACCACCTCCGGCACCTTCGTGCACGGCAACTACTGGTACGACAAGACGAATCCGCCGTTCGGTCGGGCCAACACCAGCCACGGCTGTGTGAGCATGACGCCCGAGGACGCCAAGTGGTTCTACGACCACGCGGATCGCGGCGACGTGGTCAAGGTGATCAACTCCAAGGAGCGCACCGTCGCGGCCGACAACGGCTACGGCGCGTGGAACCTGAGCTGGTCGCAGTGGCTGGCCACGAGCGCGACCAAGCAGTGACCGGGGTGTGACCTGCGGGGGCGCACCGCGGTCGCGCCCCCGACGCGCCGATCGGGCAACGCGCTCCGAGCGACGCGCATCGATTGAGACCTCGATCACAGGGTCCCCCGCGCAACGGCTGCGCCGCCGCCGGCGTCCCTTTGGTGAATCCACCTGAGGGCCGAACACGGGGAACCCGCCACATGAATCGAACCACCCGAAGCGTCGGAGTCGCCGCGCTGGTCGCCGCGTCACTGCTGCTGACCGGAGCCTGTAGCAAGGACGACGCGAAGAAGAAGGCGCCGGATCCGGCGAAGGCGGCCGGCGAGAACCGCAACGGCGCGGTGGACCCGGCCGTCGTCACCCTGACCCCCGCGGACAAGGCCACCGGCGTCGACCCCGGGATGCCGATCACCGTCGCGGTCGGCGGCGGCAAGGTCGCCGACGTCAAGGTGACCAACGCGAGTGGCGAGTCGGTGGACGGCGCGCTGGCGGGCAACGCGTGGAAGCCCAAGGTGCCGTTCATGTACGGCGGCAAGTACACGGTGACCGCGACCGCGACCAACGCGGAGAACAAGCCGACCACCGCGACCGCGGCGTTCACCGTGCTCAACCCCACCCAGGCGGCCACCGCGACGTTCATGCCGGACGCCGATTCCACGGTCGGCGTCGGTCAGCCGGTCTCGATCACGTTCGACGAGCCGGTGAAGAACCACAAGGCGGTGCAAGAGGCGATCAAGGTCACCGCCACCCCGGCGGTGGACGGCGCGTGGCACTGGTTCGGCAACTCGCGGGTGGAGTGGCGGCCGAAGGACTACTGGCAGGTCGGCACGCAGGTCAAGGTCGACCTGAACCTGCGCGGTGTGGACCTCGGCGGCGGCGTGATGTCGAAGCAGTTCAAGAGCTTCTCGTTCAAGATCTCGGACACCAAGCGGATCGCCGTCGTGGACGCCAACGCGCACACGATGACCGTCTCGGAGAACGACCAGGTGGTCAAGACGATCCCGATCACGGCGGGCGAGGACCCCAAGTACACGACGTGGAACGGGATCATGGTCATGGAAGAGCGCTACCCCACGCTCGACATGAACTCGCAGACGGTGGGCCTGGGCAACGAGTACGACCAGAAGGCCGTGCCGTTCGCGATGCGGATCACCGAGTCGGGCACGTTCCTGCACGCGAACACGTGGAATCCCAACAACCCGTTCGGCAACGCCAACACCAGCCACGGTTGCGTCAGTATGACCCTGGAGAACGCCAAGTGGTTCTACGAGCGTTCCATCCGCGGCGACATCGTCCAGGTCAAGGGCAACGAGGAGAAGCCGGTCGCGCCCGACAACGGCTACGGCGCGTGGAACCTGACCTGGGAGCAGTGGACCGCCGGCAACTGACCCACCGGCCGCCGGCCGACTCGC
This sequence comes from Embleya sp. NPDC005575, assembly GCF_040605455.1. Lineage (NCBI taxonomy): Bacteria > Bacillati > Actinomycetota > Actinomycetes > Kitasatosporales > Streptomycetaceae > Embleya > Embleya sp. NPDC005575. The sequence goes on from NZ_JBEXCV010000195.1 coordinate 9,556, forward strand.
ACACGATGTCCAACCTGTCCGGATGACCGCCCCTCAGGACCCACCGCTGCTGAACGACGCGACGTTGAGCCGCTCGCCGGTCGTGGCGAACAACGCGATGAACCGCGAGCGGGGTCTGCGTGGAGTGAACAGCTACGCGCGCGAGTTGGGCTTCGACCCGCTGTCCCGGTTGGCCCCCGGGACGGCGTGGCTCGACCTGTGCTGCGGGTCCGGTCGGGCGCTGTTCGAGGCGGCCGGTGATCCGCGCGCCGAGGGCGTGCGGATCACCGGCGTCGACCTGGTCGACTTCTTCCTTCCCGCCGTCCGGCCGGCCGGGCTCGACCTGATCGCAGCCGACGCGACCGGGTGGACCGCGCCTGGCCGCTACGACCTGATCACCTGCGTGCACGGCCTGCATTACGTAGGCGATCGACTCGGGTTGCTTGCCCGGATCGCGTCCTGGCTGACGCCCACCGGCCTGTTCGTCGCCGACTTCGACCCGGCCGGACTCGCGCTCGCCGCCGACCTGCCGGGCGAGTTGCGCCGCCAGGGCTTCGAGTACGACGCGCGCCGGCGGCGGCTGGTGCTGCGTGGAGCGCGGGAGGTGGTGTTCCCCTACACCTATCTGGGTGCCGACGATACGGTCGGGCCCAACTACACGGGCCAACCGGCGGTACGTGCCCACTACACCGGAACGTGACAGAGGCCACTGCGGTGACGGGAGTCCGAATGAGCGTATGAACTGTTGAACACATCGACTACGGGTACGCCTGCCACGGAGCAACCGTTCCGGCAGCCGTCCCGACGCCCCATCCGAAGATCCTCCCGACAACCCTCCCCAGGCGAGACGAGGCAGCCGTGTGTTGGAGCGCCGAAGTCGATCTCGTGATGGGCAGCGCCATCACGGCCGTGGGCATAGCAAGCGTCGCGTCGGTACGGCGAATCAACGATCTGCCGATGGCGATGTTGCCCGTGATCCTCGGCGCCCACCAGCTGGTCGAGGCGGTGGTGTGGAAGGGCGAGCGAGGTGCGGTGTCCGCCGGCACCGCCGAGATCGCACGCGAGGCCTGGGCCACGATCGCCTTCCCGCTGCTGCCCGCCTTCGTCCCGCTCGCCGTGGTGGCCGCGCAATGGCCGCTGCGGCCCGGCCGGGAGCGGGTCCGGGCGACCTTCTTCGTGCTGCTCGGCCTGGTGGTCGCCGGCGCACTCGGACACGCGCTGGCATCGCGCCCGGTGAACGCCGAGATCTGCGGGAGCACCGTGCGCTACTCGGTGGGCATCCCCGGCGCCCCATGGGTGATCGCCGGCTACCTGGTGGCGACCCTGGGGTCGCTGCTGCTGGCCCGGGACCGATTGTTGCGCGTCCTGGGCCTGGTCTGCGCCGTCGGCGCGGCTGTCACGATGCGTCTGTGGTTCCACTCCTTCGCCTCGACCTGGTGCGCCGTGGCGGCCGTCGCGAGCGTGATCGTGTTGTGGTGGGTGCGCTCCCGACGCGATCCGCCGGTGGGGGGCTCGGGGCACCGACCCGGGCCGGTCTCCGAACTCGTGCGCTGAGGTCGCACCGGCTCGCCATCGGTGCGGGGCGGCGGCGCGGGATCGCGGAACGGCGCCGCGGATTCAGGGCAGCAGCAGTGAACTGTCGCCGAACTCGTGCCACAGGTAGCCCTCGGCGAGTGCCTCGTCGTACGCCCGGCGCACCACCGCCGGGCCCACCACCGCCTCCAGAAGCAGCAGGTGGGTTGCCTCCGGCGCATGCAGGCCGCTGATGATGCCGTCCACTACCCGGGCCGGCCGGCCCGGGCCGAGCAGCAGGTCGGTCCAGCCGCGCGCGGCCGCGATCTCGCCGTCGGGTCGGACCGCCGACTCCAGCGCCCGGGTCACCGTGGTGCCCACCGCGATCACCCGACGGGCCTGACGGACCAGGTCCGCCGTGTGCTCCGGGACGTTGAACCACTCGCGCAGCGGCGGCTCGCCCACGTCCTGCGAGGACACCCCGGTGTGCAGCACGATCGGTGCGACGGCGACGCCGCGGGTGATCAGGTCGACCACGAGTTCGTTGGTGAACGGGCGTCCCGCGCTCGGCATCTCGGCGCTGCCCTCGTCCCGCGCGAAGACCGTCTGATACGCCGTCAGCGGCCATCTTTCGCGCAGGTAGGCGTAGGTGATCGGGCGACCGCGCTCGGCCAGGAAGGTCTCCACCCGGGCCTGCGGCACGGTGATCCGCGCCTTCCACAGCCGCTGCGGGGCGTGCTCCACCGGATACGGGTCCAGCAACAGCGCCATCCCGCATCCGGTGCCGGGAAAGCGCACCGCCTCGAACCGGCGCACGCCGTCCACCGGCCCGGGCGTGCCGTCGGCGTGCCGCAGTTCGAGCACCCAGGTCTCGGCGTCGATCCGGGTGGCGAAGTGCACGGTCACCGGCGAGCCGTCGGCACGGTAGCCGTCCACCGCGGCGGGCAGCGTCGCGGAGGTGTTCACCACCAGCAGGTCGCCGGGGCCCAGGTGCCGGCCGAGGTCGCGGAACACGGTGTGCTCGACCCGCCCCTCGGCGTGTATGAGCAGCCGGATCCCGTCCCGCGTCAGTCCGCGCGCCTCGGCGGGTTCGGTCGCCGCCTGGGCGACCGGGGTGCTCACGAGGTCACCGCCGAGGCGAACTCGGCGACGGTGTACCGGCCGCTCGCGGGGCGCTCGTCGAGCAGCCTCAGCAGCGCCGGCACCACCGTCTCGGCGGCCGGCCGATCGGAGACGTCTTCGCCGGGGAACGCCTGCCGATGCAGGTCGGTGTTCATGTCGCCCGGATCGAACGCGTAGACGTCCAGGTCGGGTTGCTCGGCGGCCAGAGTCGCGGTGACGTGGTCGAGCGCGGCCTTGGTGGAGCCGTAGCCGCCCCAGCCGGGATAGGCGTTGACGGCGGCGTCCGAGCTGATGTTCACGACGGCGCCGCGATCGGGACGGCCGAGCAGCAGGGGCAGGGTCAGTTGGGCGAGTGCGAGCGGCGCGAACACGTTCACGTCGTACGCCCGGGCCAACTCGGCGAGCGGGTAGCCGGCGAGCGGCGGCATCGGGCTCGGGCCGAGCACACTCGCGTTGTTGACGAGCAGGTCGAGCCGACCGGACTCGCGGACCACGTCGCGCAGTTCGCGGCGGTGCGCGGGGTCGGCCACGTCGCCGGCAACGGCGATCACGTCGGCGTCGCCGCGCAGTTCGTCGGCGGCGCGGGCCAGGTCGGCGGCTCCGCGCGCGTCCAGGACCAGGGTCCAGGAGCGGGCGGCGAGCGCGTGGGCCAGGGCCAGGCCGAGCCCCCGCGAAGCGCCGGTGATGAGTGCGACAGGCATGGTGTTCTCCAGAGGCATTCCACACCCCACCCGGTGATGGGTTGCCCCTCTACACTGCAAGCTCAAGTGCACTTCAGGTCAAGCCGACGAAACCAGGAATCGGCCGGATCGTGGACCGGACTTCAGGAGGCGGCGTGCTCACCGGAACGGACTTGTTGACCGTCGGCCAGATGACCGCGCGCAGCGGATTCGCGGCATCCGCCCTGCGCTACTACGAGGCGGAGGGGTTGATCAGCGCGAGCCGCACGTCGGGCGGGCAGCGCCGCTACGAGCGGCACATCCTGCGCCGGCTGGCGTTCATCCGCGCGGCGCAGAACATCGGCCTCACCCTGGAGGAGATCAAGGAAGCGCTCGACAGGCTCCCAGAGGGCCGAACGCCCACGCCGGCCGACTGGGCGAAGATCAGTCGGGCCTGGCGTGGGCGGCTGGAGGAGGAGATCGAGGCACTGGTGCGGCTGCGGGACGGCCTGGAGCAGTGCATCGGCTGCGGCTGCCTGTCGATGAAGCGCTGCCGCATCTCCAACCCCGACGACGTGGCCGCCCGCTACGGCTCCGGCGCCGTAACCCTCCCCGAACTCCTCCGCGCACACGGCTGACGCCGCCCGAGATCCGACCTCCGACCGGTGGCCTCAACCGCCGGCCGAGCTGAATTTCCCCCACCCGCCCGGCACTCGAAGCCACCCCAGCCCGGCCGGCGCTTGAGGCCACCCAGCCCGGCCGGCGTTTGAGGCCACCCAGCCCGGCCGGCGCTTGAGGCCACCCAGCCCGGCCGGCGCTTGAGGCCACCCAGCCCGGCCGGCGCTTGAAGATCGGAA
>NZ_JBEXCV010000196.1:0-13626 GCF_040605455.1 Embleya sp. NPDC005575
GCCGGCGCTTGAGGCCACCCAGCCCGGCCGGCGCTTGAGGCCACCCAGCCCGGCCGGCGCTTGAGGCCACCCAGCCCGGCCGGCGCTTGAGGCCACCCAGCCGGGCCGGCGCTTGAGGCCACCCCAAGGCGACCCACGCCAAACGCCGGACGAAATCAAATCAGCCCGGCCGGCGCTTGAGGCCAAGCAGCCTGCCCGGCACTTGAGGGCAACCAGCCATCGCCAGGCCCAAGTGCGCTTGAGGCCAACCCGGAAGCCACCGGCCCAGACTCACGCCGGAAGCGCCCGATTCACGCTCGGAAGCGCCCGCCCACCCGCCAGCCGCGCAAGCGTCGTATCCACCGAATCGGGCGACAGGATCTGATCCAGGGCCATGAACGCACAGCCCGTGAGCCCCGCAGCTTCCCCCAACACACTGGGCACAATGCGGAGTTCACGCGTGGCCACCGCCGTGGACCGCTTGTACACAACCTCCCGCACCCCCGCGAGCAACGGATCACCCGCGTCGGCGAGGTCGCCACCCAACACCACGACCGCCGGATTGAGCACGTTGACCACACTCGCCAGCACCTCGCCGAGCATCCGCCCGGACTCGCGCACGAGCCGAACCGCCTCGGGCTGACCGGCCGCCGCGAGCGCCACCACGTCCCGCACGCTGGAGACCTCACGACCGTCCGGGAAGCGTGCCCCGTGCGCGGCCAGCGTCTCGATCAAGTGCCGTCCGCTGGCCAGCACTTCGAGGCAGTCCACATTGCCGCACCAACACCGCACACCGGTGCCGCCGGCCACCGGGATGTGACCGATCTCGCCCGCCGCGCCGAGCGCGCCCCGGTAGACCTTGCCGTCGGCGACTATCCCCGCGCCGATGCCCGTGGACGCCTTGACGAACACCAGGTCGCCCGCGTCGGCCCGGGCCCGGTACTCGCCCAGGGCCATCACGTTCACGTCGTTGTCCACGTACACCGGTACCGGCAACCGACGTTGCAGGGTGGGTGCTATCGCCACCCCGTCCCAGCCGGGCAGCATCGGCGCACCGGCCGCGCGCCCGGTGTCCAGTTCGACCGGGCCGGGCACGGCCACCCCGACGCCGCGCACCCGCGCCGGGTCGAAGCCCTCTTCCGCGAGCATCGTGTCGATCCAGTCCGGGAGTCCGGTGAGCACCGCGTCCGGGCCGCCCTGGGCGGCCATCCGGGTCTCCCGGCTGGCCAGCACCCGACCGGTCAGGTCGCAGACCGCGAGCTGACCGCGGCTGCTGCCGAGCGAGGCGGCCAGCACCAGGCCCCCGTCGGGATTGAGTTCGAGGCGGATCGGGGGCCGCCCGCCGGTGGACACGCCGTCGGCGCGCTCGGCGAGCAGACCGGCATCGACCAGTTCGTCGATCCGGGCCGCCACGGCGGATCGGGACAGCCCGGTCAGCCGGGCGACGTCGGCCCGGGTCTCGGCCTCCCCGTCACGCACAAGGCGAAGGACCTCGCCTGCACTGCTGTGCGGGATGGGATTCGCGCGTCGGGCCATGCCATCCAGTGAACCAGGGCGGCTTTCCCTCGGTCAAAGCCCTAAGTTCACTACTTCGACACCCGAACGTCACTCTTTTGCTTGCCAAGAGGCAAAAGTACCCCTAGTTTGGTACTCGAACCGGCAGAGCAGGCCGCTGACAGCAGGGGCACGAAGATCGTGAGCGAGCAGAGGATCCACCCGACGGTGGCCGCAGTGACGGAGCGCATCGCGCGCCGCAGTGCCGCCACGCGTACGGCCTACCTGGAGCGGATCCGGGCCGCGGCCTCCGAGGCCCCCGCACGCGGTCAGCTCGGTTGCGCCAACTTCGCCCACGGCTTCGCCGCCTGCTCGCCCAGCGAGAAGCTCGATCTGCGCGGCGCCCGCCCGCAGGGTCCGGTCAAGCCGAACGTCGCGATCGTCTCCTCCTACAACGACATGCTCTCCGCGCACCAGCCGCTGCGCACCTACCCCGAGCAGCTCAAGGCCGCGGTCGCCGAGGCCGGTGGCGTCGCCCAGTTCGCCGGCGGCGTGCCCGCCATGTGCGACGGGATCACCCAGGGCCGCGCGGGCATGGAACTCTCCCTGTTCAGCCGCGACGTGGTCGCGATGGCGGCGGCCGTGGCGCTGGCCCACGACATGTTTGACGGCGCGCTGATGCTCGGCGTGTGCGACAAGATCGTCCCCGGCCTGGTGATCGGCGCACTGTCCTTCGGGCACCTGCCGACCGTCTTCGTGCCCGCCGGTCCGATGTCCTCGGGTCTGCCCAACAAGGAGAAGGCCCGGGTCCGGCAGCGCTTCGCCGAGGGCAAGGTCTCCCGCGAGGAACTGCTCGACGCCGAGGCCGGCGCCTACCACGGCATCGGGACCTGCACCTTCTACGGCACCGCCAACACGAACCAGCTGGTCATGGAGGTGCTCGGACTGCACCTGCCGGGCGCCAGCTTCGTGCACCCGGACCAGCCGCTGCGCAAGGCGCTGACCGACGAGGCGGGCCGCCGGGTCGCGGCCACCACGTCGCTCGGCGACCCGACGTCGCTGGTTCGCGAATACACGCCGATCGGCGAGGTGCTCGACGAGAAGGCGTGGGTCAACGCGGTCGTCGCGCTCCTGGCCACCGGCGGCTCGACCAACCACACGCTGCACCTGGTCGCGATGGCCGCCGCCGCCGGGATCACGCTCACCTGGGACGACTTCGCCGAGCTGTCCACCGCGGTCCCGCTGCTGACCCGGATGTATCCGAACGGTCCGGCGGACATCAACCACTTCCACGCCGCGGGCGGCACCGCGTTCCTGATCGGCACGCTGCTCGACGGCGGGCTACTCAACGAGGACGTGCGCACCGTGGCCGGCGACGGGCTGAACCGGTACCGGCGCGAGCCGCAGCTCACCGAGGACGGCTCGATCGTCTGGGTGGACGGCCCGACCGAGAGCCTGGACCTGGACGTGCTGCGGCCGTACGACAAGCCGTTCGCGCCCGACGGCGGGCTGCGGATGCTGCACGGCGACCTCGGTCGCGCGGTGATCAAGGTGTCCGCGGTCGACCCGTCGCACCACGTGGTGACCGCGCCGGCGCGGGTGTTCGACGGACAGGCCGAGTTCCTGACCGCGTTCGAGAACAACGAGCTCGACCACGACCTGGTGGCGGTGCTGCGCTACCAGGGCCCGCGGGCGAACGGCATGCCCGAGCTGCACAAGCTGATCCCCGCACTCGGCGTCCTCCAGGACCGGGGCCACCATGTGGCGCTGGTCACCGACGGTCGGCTCTCCGGCGCCTCCGGCAAGATCCCGGCGGCGATCCACTGCACGCCCGAAGCGGCGGCCGGCGGCCCGATCGCCAAGGTCCGCAACGGCGACATCGTGACCGTGGACGCGGTCGCGGGCACGCTGACCACGCAGGCCGATCTGGCCGGGCGCCAGGTCACCGGCGCGGCCCCGTCCGACGCCGAGTGGATCGGTACGGGACGCGAACTGTTCACCGCGCTGCGCGCCGGGGTCGGCCCGGCCGATCTGGGCGCCGGTGTGTTCGGCGCGGTCGCGACCGTGGCTTTCGACGGAGCGAGCGCATGAACCAGACCGTGGCACAGCCGACCCCCGACCGCCCGTGGCTGGTCGCCGACATCGGCGGCACCAACGCACGCTTCGCCGTGGTCACCGAGCCGGGCGGACAGCCCGAGCGGGTGCTCGGACTGCGCAGCGAGGACCACGTGGACCTGGCCGCCGCGATCGAGGACTACCTGGACCGTTCCGGCACGGCCCGACCGGGCGCGATCTGCGCGGCGGTCGCGGGCCCCGTGCACGGCGACCGGTTCCGGCTGACCAACGGCGCGTGGGTGCTGTCCATCGCGGAGACCCGGGTCAAGCTGGGTGTCCCGGACCTGCACCTGATCAACGACTTCGAGGCGCTGGCGCTGTCGCTGCCGCACCTCGCGGGCGACGACCTGATCGTGGTCGGCGACCGACTGCCGGACCCGACGCTGCCGATGGCCGTGCTCGGCCCCGGCACCGGACTCGGCGTGGCCGGCCTGGTGCCGATCCCGGGCGGCGGCTGGGTGCCGCTGCCGGGTGAGGGCGGGCATGTCCTGCTGCGTCCGGCGCACGGCCCGGACGCCGCAGCCCTGGAGGTGCTGCGCGAGGAACGCGGCGGCCTGGGCACGGTGACCGCGGAGCACGTGCTGTCCGGCCCCGGACTGTGTCGCCTGCACCGCTGCACGGCGGCGGTACACGGGGTCCCGGCCGAGGCGCTCAGCCCGGCGGACATCTCCTCCCGCGCGCTGGACGGCACCGACGAGGTGTGCGTCGCGACGGTGGAGACGTTCTGCCGACTGCTCGGCACTTTCGCCGGTGGGGTGGCCCTGACGATGGGTGCTCGCGGTGGCGTCTTCCTGGCCGGCGGCATTCTGCCCCGGATCACGGAGATGCTGCTCAAGAGCGAGTTCCGGATGGGCTTCGAGACCAACCCGACGATGGCGCCGTACCTGCACCGCATCTCCACCGCACTCGTGGTGGCCCCGCATCCGGCTCTGCGCGGCGCGTCCGCGTGGCTGGACGCGCGCAGCACTCGACTCGTGGAGGTGGCGGCGTGAGTACGTCCGCTCTGGACCTGGCACCGGTGATCCCGGTGGTGATCGTGGACGACGTGGAGTCGGCCGTACCGCTGGCGCGTGCGCTGGTGGCGGGCGGGCTGCCGGCCGTCGAGGTCACCCTGCGGACGCCGGCAGCGCTCGGCGCGATCGAGCGGATCGCGGCCGAGGTCGAGGGTGCGTTCGTCGGCGCCGGTACGGTGCTGACGCAGAGGCAGACGAAGGAGGCGGCCAGGGCCGGCGCCCGCTTCCTGGTCACGCCGGGCTGCACCGAGAGGCTGTACGGGGCGCTGATGGACAGCGGACTGTCCTTCCTGCCCGGCACGTCGACGGTGTCCGAGGTACTGGAGCTGCGCGAACTCGGGGTGCGGGAGATGAAGTTCTTCCCGGCCGAGGCCTCGGGCGGCGCACCGTACCTGAAGTCGCTGGCCTCGCCGGTGCCGGATGTGCGGTTCTGCCCGACGGGCGGAATCACCCCGGCTTCGGCCCCGACCTACCTGGCGCTGCCGAACGTGGCGTGCGTCGGTGGGTCCTGGATGCTTCCCGCGGACGCGGTCGCCTCGCGCGACTGGGCGCGGGTGGAAAAGCTCGCTCGCGAAGCCTCGGGGCTGCGCGGGTAATAGATCGTCCCCTGGCGCGCTCTGCCCTGAGGTGCGCCAGGGGCACGGACCGCGGATGGTGGGCCGTATGAGGGTTCGGCCCACGAACGAGCAGGTCGTATGAGGGTTCGACCTGCGGAGACCGCGAATAGGGACCCGCTCTTCGGCGAGGAGAGCGGGTCTCTTCCTTTTTTGGGCGGCTTCGCCGCCGGCTCGCGAGGCACCACTTTTTTCCCTCCCCCGCTTCGCTCCTCCGAGAAAAAAGCGGCCCCTCGCTCGTGACTTCGTGTCCCTCCGCTTCGCTCCGGGCCACGAAGTCGAAGTTTGCGGCTCCGCCGCTCTCCGCGCTTCGCGCGTCGATCACTTGGGTGGGGCCGGGTCGGGGCGCGGGCCGGGTCGGGGCGCTGACGCGCCGGGGCGCGGCCGGGCTTGGCGGGCCGAGGGGAGGCCCGGCCGGTTTCCGCAGCCGAGCAGGCCACACCGGGCTGCGGGGGCGGGACGGGGCGCTTCGGTGCTTCCGGAACCCCAGCCTTCGTGCCTGGGGCAACGGGTGGGTACACCTCCCGACCGATCGGAGCAGGGCGTTCAGCCGAAGCTCACGCGTTCCAGCCAGAAGTCGAGGAGTTCGGCGTCGCCGAGGATTTCCACGTCGGCCTCGGCGGGTGTGCGTCGTTTGTAGGTGACCAGCAGCAGGTCGACCAGGGGTCCCCGGATGGCCACCGTGGCCTTCTCGTGCGCACGGCGCCAGGAGATGTGCTCGCCGGTGAGGTCCACGACCCATTCCGCGGCTGCGGCGTTCGTGGCGTGGAGGTGGATGGTGCGGTCGGGGGCGAGGAGTTCGCGCATCCAGGGGTGGACCTCGAAGTGGAACGGGAGTGATCCCAGTTCCATCCATTCGTCGAGGGCGTCGGCGGCCACCTCGTGGTCGAGGGTGAACTCGGCGCCGAGTGCCAGGGTCGCGTCGGCGCGGTGGACGACCGTCTCGTGAGTGAAGCGGCGGGCGTAGAAGGCCGTGGTGCCGCCTGTGACGGGGGTCCAGAGCTCGGCGTCGGGGCCGGCCTCGCGCAGGGTCTCCGCGAGGCGTTCGGCGCCCTCGGCGAGCCAGGGGCCCAGTACGGCGGGGTCCTCGTGGGTGTACGCGGACAGGTCGCGAAAGTGTTCGTCGGAGAGCGGTCCCGTCACCCGGGTCCGGACCGTCTCCTCGGCCCAGCGCTGGCCGCCGCCGAGGTGCCGCAGCAACTGGCCGACGTTCCAGCCGGGGCAGGAGGGCACCGGGACCGTCAGGTCCGCGCCCTCGATCGTGGCGCGGAGCAGGTCGATCTGGGCGACGATCTCGGAGCAGTGGCGGTCGTGGCTCAGCGAAGTCATGCCATCACGGTAGACCGCCGCCCGGACGGGGCGGCCTGCGGCGCGTGGCATGCGCCGGATCGCCCGTGTGCATCATCGCGGCCCGCTGCCGGTCGATCCCGGCTGCCGGATTTGCCGACTCGTTGACCCGTTCGGCTTCGTGTTCGGCCCAAAGAGGCCGTGGACGAGTGCACGGGTCGTGGTGACGGTCGGGTCGCACCCGCCGGGCGGTCGGACCCGGGTCAGGCCGGGTTGTGGAGCGGTTCCAGGATTCCGGCCGGTTTGACGACCTTCATCAGCGGGCCGGTCAGGGTCACCGCGAGCATGGCCGCGTCGTCTTCGAGTTTGCCGCCCACGTGCGCGAGCAGACCCTGTTCGACCGCGTCCAGCATCGCCGCGGCGTCGTTGTGCGCGTGGACGGCCAGCTGTTGGGCCAGCGCGTAGAAGGTGCCGGAGGTGTCCCGAGCCTCGGTGACCCCGTCCGTGTGCAGCAGCAGGACGTCGCCCGGCCGAAAGCGCACCTGCTCCACCGAACGGCCGGTGGCCGCCGGCAGCAGGCCCATGCCCAGCGGCAGCCCCGCCTCGGCGATCACCTCGCCGACCGTGCCGCCGCGCACCAGCAACGGCGACGGATGGCCGCACGCCAGGACCTGCATCGTGCTCTCGCCCGGAGACAGTTCCACCATCACCGCGGTGACGAAGTCCTCGCTGCCGAGCTGCCGGTTCAGGCTGTGGTCCACCCGCGTGCCGACCTCGCTCAGGGTCGGCGCGTCGTAGGCCGCCTCGCGGAACGCGCCGAGCGTGCGGGCCGCCATGTCGACCGCCTCCAAGCCCTTGCCCCGCACGTCGCCGAGCAGCACCCGCACCCCGTACGGCGTCTCCAGCACCTCGTACAGATCGCCACCGATGGACGCCTCCTCGGCCGCCGCCCGATAGCGCACCGCGAAGCCGAACCGGCCGATCTTCCTGGGCACCGGCCGCAACAGCGCGCGCTGGGCCACCTCCGCCACCGACTGCACGCGGTGCAGCCGGGCGTCCTGGCGCCGCCGCTCCCAGCCGACCCAGCAGCCGAACAGGGTGACGATCAGGATCGCCGCCGAGACGCCCGTGGAGTTCTTGTACTCGGCGTAGTCGCCGCTGTAAATTTCCGGCCGCGACAACACTCGCGTGATCAGCGCCACGGCTCCGGCCGCCGCTGTCATCCACGGCCGGTAGGCCATCGCGACGACCGCCGGTACCGCGATCAGTACCGCGTGCATGTCCAGATAGGGCGGGGCGAGCACCCGACTCAGCAGCACTGCCACATACAAACCCGCTGCCACCGAGACGGCTCGGCCGGCGGGGAGGGCCATGGCAGGCATGTATCGGGACCTTTCGTTGACGCGCGGTGGGGACGGACCTACGACCAACCCCACTCCATCGTCACGTGCGCCGCGACACCCGGACAGGGGCGAAGGTCCCATTAGGTCCAAAACGTATCCAAACCTGGCCAAACAGGCACTTGACAGCGCCGCCATTCGTGTTCGGACCCGGGCCTCACCGGGGCCATATGCTGCGCGCATGCCCCGTGACTCCGGCCCCACCAGGCGCCGTATCGTCGAGGCCGCCGAGCTCCTGTTCGCGCGGCACGGTCTCGACGTGCCGTTGCAGGACATCACCCGTGCGGCGGGACAGCGCAACGCCGGCGCGATCCACTACCACTTCGGCGGTCGCGAGGGACTGCTGCGGGCGATCGTCGAGCGGCACGTCCCGGTCGTCTACGCCCGCCGCCAGGCGCTGCTGGTCGCGGCTCGCGAGCAGCAGCACCTGTCCGGATTCGCCCGCGCGATCGTGCTGCCGATCACCGATTTGCTCAACGGCTCGCCCGCCGACCGGGCCTACCTGCAGATCTCGGTGGAGTTGCTGCGCGATGCGACCTCACCGGTGACGCCGCTGCTCGGCGGTGAGGACGTACAGGACGTGGTGGACGCGGTCGCCGCGGCGCGGCCCGAGCTGCACCCGACGGCGCTACAGACCCGCACCTTCCTGGTCACCCAGATGGTCGGCATGTTGTGTGCGGCTCGCGCCGCGCGGCACAGCGCACCGGCCCGCCCGGACGCGATCGTGCCCACCGGGCTGCTCGATCCCGATGCCTTCGACGACCACCTGACCACGATCGTCGCGGGCGCACTCGCCGGCGGCTGAGCCAAGCCTGTCGCCGGTCCGCGCCGGCCGCCGATCCCGCGGCCGCGTCCGCGCCGACCCCCAACCGCGCCCCCTGGCGATTTTGCGCCGAACACCCCACCCCGGAATCCCTTGACTCCTTGGGCACCTCGTATTAAAAACGCTCATTAATTCGATCGGATCAAGAGCTCTGCCGAGGAGGGGGACGCCATGGCGAAACACGACGTGGTCATCAAGGGCGGCATCGTCGTCGACGGTTCGGGAAACCCGCGTTTCCGGGGCGACATCGCGATCACCGACGGCGTGATCAGCCGGATCGCACGGATCCCGGCACAGGACGCGGACCGGGTGATCGACGCGAGCGGACTGATCGTCGCGCCGGGCTTCATCGACCTGCACACCCACTACGACGGGCAGGTCTTCTGGGACCCCTACCTGACCACGTCCGGCCCGCACGGGGTCACCTCGGTGGTCACCGGGAACTGCGGCTTCGGCTTCGCGCCGGTGCGCGAGGACATGCGCGAGCGGGCGATGTTGTCGATGACGGCCGTCGAGGACATCCCCACCGAGACCCTGCGCGAGGGCATGCCGTGGGACTGGGTCACCTTCCCCGAATACCTGGACAGCGTCGACCGCACGCCCAAAGCAGTCAACGTGCTGCCTTACGTGCCGGTGAACCCGCTGCTGATCTGGGTGCTCGGGCTGGACCGGGCGAAGGCGGGCGCCGAGCCCACCGACGCGGAGCACGCCGAGCTGGCCCGCCTGCTGGAGGAGGCGATGGACGCCGGCGCATGCGGGTGGTCGGCGCAGTGTCTGGGCGAACCGGGCAACCCGAACGGCCGGCTGATGCAGGGCGACTTCGACGGCACGCCGATGCCCACCGACATCATGTGGCCGCAGACCCGGCTCGCGCTGGCCCGGGCGCTGGGTCGGCAGGGTCGCGGCTTCATGCAGGTCTCCGGAACGCAGATCACCGAGGAGGAGTACGAGCACCTGGTCGAGGTCAGCGGCCGGCCGCTGATCTGGAACGCGGTGATCGCCAACTCGCGCAGCGGCGGGTTGTACAAGCGCAAGATCGAGTGGCTTCGGCGCTGCCAGGAACGCGGTATCCCGATCTACGGCCAGGCGATGACGACCGACGTCCCGGTGCCGTTCAGCTTCCTGTACGGCGGCGTGTCCACTCGGCCGCCGGTGGCCGACATCTTCGCGGCGAAGACGGTCGAAAAGAAGATCGCGATGCTGAACGACCCGGCGATACGGGCCGAACTTCGGGAGTTCGACCCGCTGTTCTACCACCTGTACCCGGACATGAAGCTGCATCGCACCTTCACCGACGAGTACAAGCCGTACGAGGGCCTGACGTTCAAGGAGATCGGCGCCCGGCTGGACCGGCACCCGGTGGACGTGCTGTGCGACGTGACCATCGCGGACGGGCTGACCACCGAGGTGCACACCGGTCAGTTCAACGCGACCCTGGAGGGCCTGAAGGAACTCGTGGACTACGAGTACCTGCTGCCCGGCCTGTCCGACGGTGGCGCGCACCTGAAGACGCTGAGCGCGGGCATGTACGGCACGGAGTATCTCGTCGAGTACGTCCGCAAGCACGCCTGGACCTCGCTCGAACAGGCCCACTGGCGACTCTCCGGCCTGCCCGCCCGCTGCGCGGGCTTCACCGACCGAGGCGTGCTCAGCGAGGGCGCAGCGGCCGACATCATCGTCTACGACTACGACGAACTCGCCTACGGCGAACCCACATTCGTCCACGACCTGCCCGCCGGCCAACTGCGCACCGTGATCGACGCCAAGGGCTACCGCTACATCCTGGTCAACGGCCGGGTGACCATCGAGAACGACGAGCCCACCGGCGTACACAGCGGCGAACTGCTCCGCCACGGCCGCCGCGCACGCTGAACCCCGGGCGGTTTCGCCCCGATCGGGGCTTGGGCCCGGGTCGGCCCCGGGTAGGCATGCGGCACGACGACCAAGGGGGCGCGATGTCGAGGAAGACCCGCAAACGCAAGTCCCGTCGCAAGAACAGAGCCAACCACGGCCATCGGCCGGCCTGATCCGGGCAGTACCGAATCCGACCACGAGCGCACTCGCCCCGTCGAAAACGGGCGCGGGTGCGCTCTTCGCGATGCCTGCCACTGCGGCGGCCTCGCCGGCCCCGGTCGGACCGACCGACGACCCGAGCACACCGGCATCGGGCGATGCGCGCTCGGCTCAGCCGTACATCCGGCGCATCGCGAAGGCGATCATCTGTTCTATGGCCTTCGCGTCGAACATCACCCGGTGTTCGCCGTCGAGGTCGAGCACGAAGCCGTAGCCGTTGGGCAGCAGGTCGAGCACCTCGGCGCCGGTGACGGTGAAGTGGCGCGACTCCTCGCCTGCGTACTTCTTGAGTTCGGCGAGCGAGCTGAACATCGGGATCACCGGCTCGGGGGTGTTGTGCAGGGCCAGGAACCCCGGGCGGTCACCCCGCGGGCAGAAAACCTTCGACGCTATGAAGATGGACTGGAAGTCCTCGCCGTTCATGACGCCCGTGGCGAAGGCGCGCACGGCGTCGGTGAGCGCCGGCGCCTCCGCGCGGGCCTGCGTTTCTTCCGTTGCGTAGCCGTACACACCACGAGGCTAGCGGGTCCGGAGCCCTGGTTTGAGCCCTGCGTCGAGACGGTCACAGGTACCTGGTGGTAACCCGATGGGAACCTCGTGGGCATTGAAAAAGTTACCCATGGGTACGATCATTATGTTACTGACCAGTACACTGGGTTTCGGTTCAGTCGGTCGATCAGTCAGAGCGTCGATCGGTTCAGAGTTCAGTCAGCGCAGTCCACAGGACGCAACCACGGGCGGAGCCTGTCATGGGTCACTACAAGTCGAATCTCCGCGACCTGGAGTTCAATCTGTTCGAGGTCTTCGGACGCGAGCAGGTCTATGGCACGGGTCCGTTCGCGGAAATGGACGTCGACACCGCGAGGTCGATCCTGGCCGAGGTCGAGCGCCTCGCCGTGAACGACCTCGCCGATTCGTTCGCCGAGGGCGACCGCAACCCACCCGTGTTCGACCCTGCGACGCACACGGCCACGCTGCCCGAGGCGTTCAAGAAGTCGTACAAGGCGTACATGGACTCGGAGTGGTGGCGTCTCGCGCTCCCCGAGAACATGGGCGGCACCAACTGCCCGCGCTCGCTGCGCTGGTCGGTGGCCGAGCTGGTGCTCGGCGCCAACCCGGCGCTGTGGATGTACGCGGCGGGTCCCGACTTCGCCCAGGTGCTGCACACGCTCGGCACCGAGGAGCAGCGCAAGGTCGCCGGCTTCATGGTCGACCGCCAGTGGGGCTCCACCATGGTGCTGACCGAGCCCGACGCGGGTTCGGACGTGGGCGCGGGCCGCACAAAGGCGGTCCGGCAGGAGGACGGCACCTGGCACATCCAGGGCGTCAAGCGCTTCATCACCTCGGGTGACCAGGACATGACCGAGAACATCATCCACCTGGTGCTCGCGCGCCCGGAGGGTGCCGGTCCCGGTACCAAGGGCCTGTCGCTGTTCGTGGTCCCGAAGTTCCACTTCGACCCGGAGACCGGCGAACTCGGCGAGCGCAACGGCGCCTTCGTCACCAACGTCGAGCACAAGATGGGCCTCAAGGTCTCCACGACCTGCGAACTCACCTTCGGCGAGCACGGCGTCCCGGCCGTGGGCACCCTGGTCGGCGAGGTGCACAGTGGCATCGCACAGATGTTCAAGATCATCGAGTACGCCCGGATGATGGTCGGCACGAAGGCCATCGCAACGCTGTCCACCGGCTACCTCAACGCGCTCGAGTACGCCAAGGAGCGCTACCAGGGCGCCGACCTCGCGCAGATGACGAACAAGGCCGCGCCGCGCGTGTCCATCACCCACCACCCCGACGTGCGCCGCTCGCTGCTCACCCAGAAGGCGTACGTCGAGGGCATGCGCGCGCTCGTGCTGTACACGTCCTCGTGGCAGGACCGGATCGAAGGCGCCGCGCTCGCGGGCGAAAGCGACGAGACCGCGGACCGGGTCAACGACCTGCTGCTGCCGATCGTCAAGGGCTACGGCTCGGAGAAGTCCTACGAGCAGCTCGCGCAGTCGCTGCAGATCTTCGGCGGCTCGGGCTTCCTCCAGGAATACCCGATCGAGCAGTACATCCGGGACGCCAAGATCGACACCCTCTACGAGGGCACCACCGCGATCCAGGGTCAGGACTTCTTCTTCCGGAAGATCGTCCGCGATCAAGGCAAGGCGCTGACCGTGGTGGCGGGCGAGATCCAGGAGTTCATCGCCGCGCACGCCGAGGGCGAACTGGCCGCCGAGGTCAAGCTGCTCGCGACCGCCGCCGAGGACGTCCAGGGCATGGTCGCCGCGATGATCAACCAGCTGATGGCGTCCGAGCAGGAGATCGACTCGATCTACAAGGTCGGCCAGAACACCACCCGACTCCTGATCGCCGCCGGCGATCTGGTGGTCTCCTGGCTGCTGCTGCGCCAGGCCTCGGTGGCGCTGGCCAAGCTGGCCGGCACGCCCGGTCGGGACGAGGCGTTCTACCAGGGCAAGGTGGCCGCGGCGAAGCACTTCGCCCGCGAGATCCTGCCGCTGCTGACGCCGCAGCGGCTGATGGTCGAGCAGATCGACAACGCGATCATGGAGCTGCCGGAGGCTGCTTTCTAGGGCGGCTTCGCCGCCGGCTCGCGAGGCACCACATTTATCTCTCCCCCGCTACGCACGTCGATCAGTTGGGGCGGCCCGAGTCGGGGGCACTGACGCGCCGCAGGGGCGGTCGCGTGGAAGGGCGCGGGTCGGCCGCGTCTGCCGGCCCGGACCCTGATCGACTCGGCCATGGGCCGAACCGACCCGAACGCCGGTCGGGCCGAAACCTCGGCTACACCGCGATCACCCGGCCCGCGCCCACCGCACCGCGCG